>NZ_JBPZHA010000028.1:0-4748 GCF_051857515.1 Hydrogenophaga sedimenti | reverse complement strand
CTTTGCGCGTGCGCCGCGTACTCAGATTCAGGCCAAGTTCTCGTTGGGTCATCACGCCATTGTTCCTGTCGTGCCTCGCTCATGCCATTCGGGCTTGACCGGGGGTTTTGAACACCATCCTTAAGCGCTCAGATCTGAACCATCCATTGCCTCCGAGTCCTTTGACTTCGGGGCAGCGCAGAGCAGAGCAGCGCTCGCCCTCCGCCGCATTGAGGAACCGGTGCAGATGTTCAGGGCACGTGTGCCTTCGAAGCATCCTCCGTGGTCGCTTGGCGCTGGGCGACAAAGCACCAAGATGTGAGGGCCAGCCAGCGGCAGGGTAGGGCTGAACGATCTGACGAACGAATGGCTGTGCCCCCACAAGCAAAAACCCCTTGCAAGACCACCATTCAGGGCGCTGCGCGTTGAATGCACCGACGCCAGGGGGTAACCGCATCGACGGTGTCAGATCGCCCTGTGGCCCGATCGTTTCGCTTGTCGCGGGCATCTGCATGAACCCCGGATCAACACCGCAGCGGGTGCGGTGCGCGGAGGGTGTGCATCAAAAATTTTGAGGCAGGCCCCGCAAAACGAAGAGATGCCAGCTGAGCATCTTCAGGCGCCACGCGGCAGAGGGGGGCTTACCGGGTCAGAGGCCCGAAGTCCCTTTTTTGCGCGCGCGCAATTTTCTTTTAATGGGATGTCAACAGATGAAAGCGAACGCTCGGAGAAAAAATTTATGAGCAAGAAGCTGAGGAGCGGAATGCCACTTTTTTGGGCAATACCGGCTCGCCGAGGACTGCGTTGACCAGGGAGTTGGCCGGGTCGGGCGAAGAAAGAGACTGTAGAGAAATCTACACCGGCCAAAAAACCAGCAAAAACAACGGTCTCAGAAAGACAAAAGGCCCCCACTTGCGTGGGAGCCTTGTCTTACTGGCGGAGTGAGAGGGATTCGAACCCTCGATGAGGCTCTACACCCCATACTCCCTTAGCAGGGGAGCACCTTCGGCCACTCGGTCATCACTCCAGAGCCATCTATTATGCCTCAAGTTGACCCGCATTCCTGGCTGGTGCTCAGGCGCCGCATGCATGGCTGGCTCCGGGCTGCACTGTCCCAGGCAAGGAGCCGGGAATCAGTGCCTGGTTTTTGTGCATCGGGGGCGCAGCCTTGTACTGGCGCGGGTTTGGCGCGTTCGTACACGAGATATCCACAGGCTTCTTCAGGGCGGATGGGGACAAATGTATTGGCGCCCGCGATCACATGTCCTGATGGCGGTGGTTTCACTACCACCGCGGACTGGAAAACCGCTCAACCAGAAAATCCATCAAAGCGCGCACGGCAGGCGACAGATGCTTGCGTGACGGGTAGAGCGCGTGGATGGCCATGTCCGGCGGCTGCCAGTCGGGCAGCACCCTCATGAGACTGCCGCTGGCCAGGTGCGGGTTGGCCAGGTAGGTCGGTTGCAGCGCCACGCCGCCGCCCGCCAGCGCGGCTTGCAGCAGCGCGGTGGCTTCATTCGCACTGAGCTGGCTGCGCACCTGGACCTGACAGCTCTCATCGTTGCGACGCAGGGTCCAGGTGCTTTTGCCGAAGTTGGCGAAGCTCAGGCACTGGTGCTGTTCGAGGTCGGCCGGAACATGGGGTGTTCCGTGCGTGGCCAGGTAGTCCGGCGAGGCCACCAGCACCGAAGTGCAGGGCGCCAGCACCCGGCCAATCAGGCTGGGGTCGGGCTCCGCGCTGATGCGGATCGCCAGATCGATGCGCGCCTCCACGAGGTTGAGCGCGCCCTCGCTGGCGTTGAGGTCGATCTTCAATTGCGGGTGCCGTTTCAGGAAACCGGCCAGTGCCGCCGCCAGCTGCGCGTAGGCGAACGAGATGCTGCAGGTCACCCGCAGCTGACCGCGCAGGGCAGTGTCGTGGCGGCTGGTTTCCTGCTCCACGTCGTCCATCAGCGCGAGCATCTGCTGGCTTCGGCGCAGGCAACTCTCGCCCGCATCGGTGAGTGTGACGCTGCGCGTGGTGCGTTGGAGCAGGCGCGCTCCCAAGCTGTATGCGCAAGAAGACGTGATGGTGATCGCCGGGGTCGGCGTGCCGCGCGAGTGTTTCTTTGCCAGGAACTACGCACCGGTGAACACCGGTCCGCGCGTGTCCGCCACCCTGGTGGCGGCCCACATGGCCAAGACCTACAAGGCCAAGAAGATCGTCTGCATCATCCCCAACATTCCGAGTCTGGGGAACTGGGCCTGCGAAGGCGCCAAGGGCTGGGGCGCGACCAACGGCGTGGCGGTCGAGACCATCACCATCGATCCGGGTTCTGCCGATGCCACCTCGGTGATGCTGCAGGCCGCGTCGTCCAAGCCGGACGTCATCCTGCTGAACGTGCCCAAGGGCATCATGGTGCCCATGCTGGCGGCGGCCGAGCAGCAGGGCCTGAACAAGAAGATCAAGTTTGCCTCCACCACGCCGGCCTACAACGCCGATGTGCCCAAGACCATCGGCGCCGCCTGGAACAACGCGTTCGACCTGCACCTGGAGTTCATGCCCGTTGAATCCGGTGGCCCGGACAACGCGAACTGGAAGGCCGTCATGGCCGCCTACGCCGACAAGTCGGCACCGCGCGATTCGTTCGCCCAGGCGGGTTACCTGGCGGCCCGTGTCGCCACCGAGGCCATGCTCAAGCTCGATCCCAAGACCATTGACCGCAGCAAGGTCAGCGCCGCGCTGCGGCAGGTCAAGGGCTTCAAGAGCGACATCCTCTGCCGCCCGTTCTACGTGGGTGATGGTGCCCGCCACAACGCCAACAGCAGTGGCCCGATCGCCCAGGTCAGCGGCAACGGCTTCAAGCTGATCTCGTCGGGCTGCATGACCGCGGAAGAGCCCGAGCTGGCCGACGTGCGCGCCGACGAAAAGCGATTGGGCCTGTGACCCGCTGAGCGAGACCTGAGCATGGACGCGCTGCTGCCATTCATCATTTCCGGGCTGGGCATCGGCGCGGTCTATGCACTGTCGGGCGTCGGACTCGTGGTCCTGTACCGGGCCTCGGGGGTGCTGAACTTCGCCTTCGGGGCCATCGGGGCCCTGGGCGCCCACACCGCCTGGTCGGTGCTGGAGGCGGACGGCGGCCAGCTGCTGGCGTGGCTGGCCGCGATCACCGTCGCCATGCTGATCTCGTTCGTCTACGGGCGCTTTCTGGCGCCCCGGCTGGCCTACCGCGACATCACCATCCGCAGCGTGGGCACGCTGGGCCTGGCCCTGATGCTGATGGGCTTTGCCGAATGGTGGTGGGGCGAAGGGCCGCGGCGCCTGGTGCTGCCCACCGACCTGGAGGGCATCGAGTTCGCCGAGGTGCGGCTGACGTGGACACGCATCCTGGGGCTGGCGACCGCCGTCCTGATGATGGCGGGTGTCGGGGCGCTGCTGGCCCGCACCCGCGTGGGATTGCGCATGCGTGCGCTGGCCGATGACCGCGCCTTGAGCGCCATCCTGTGGGCCGCGCGGATGCGCGTGCTGCGGGGCAGGCCCGCGATGTGGGTGGGGGTGGCCAGGAGCAGGTCGACACCACACGGGAAACGGCCATGGTTCGCGCCCCATTGCTCAGCGAAGTCCTCGGGCAGGCCTTGCACGGACAAGCGCTGTTCGTTTGCGATGCCTGGGCCGGTGCACTCGAAGTCGATGGTGTCGACCGTGTTCAACGCGCCCACCTCGACCACGCAGGTCGCGGACTGGTCCGGGTACGCGTCGGTGCCAGCGTCCAGCGACGACAGGGCAGGGAGCGCGTCGCCCTTGGCCACCCAGAGGAAGCGGGCGGCGGCAGGCGAAGCGGCCCAGCGGCAGCCGGTGTGAAAACGCAGCCAGGCGGCGGCGTCGGTGCCGGCGAGTGCGGGCGAGAGCCAGACGCTGCAGTCGCTGTCGACCAGCGCCTGCAGCAGCACCGCGGCGGCGCCGTGGCCGTGGCGCGGCAGGGCGGAGACATCGGGCATCTCGATCACGCGACCGGGGTGCGACAGCGCCGACAGCGCGGTGCGGAACACCGCCTGGCTGCCGATGGCCGCGTCGTGGAAACCGGGGCGCACCTGTTGCAGGTCTTCGGCCTTCATGCGTCTTCTCCTTCGTCCGGCGTGCCGGCTTCGCGTGCCACGGTGAAGAAGTCCACCCTGGTCGACTGCGCGCGCGCCGCCTGCTGCGCCTGCTGCAGCGCCAGGTGCTGGCGCACCGGCCGCAACACCGCGCCGTCGACCGCGTCGTGGCGTGCCGGGTCCTGCAGCAGCGCGTCGGCGATGGCCGCCAGTTGCGCCTGCCGGTGGTTGCGGCCCATCACATAGGCCACACCCACCGCGCTGCCCTCGCCACCCACGCGCAGGGCGCAGCGCGTGACCGTGATCTCGCCCAGGTTGAAGCGCTCTCCCGTGCCGCCGGCCCGGCCCTGCACCATGTACAGCCCGGTCTCTGGCTTGCGCAGCCACTGCGTCGCGGCGCCGGCCTGTTCGGCCAGCCCCTGTTCCAGAACCTGCAGTGGCGCCCGCGACAGCAGGGCCATCCATTCGGGGCGTGGTGTGGGCCGGTTCGGCCCGGTGTTGTCAAACGCGTGAAACATGTTGGTGATAGCCTGAAATCTGTGTAGACAACTTGTTGTCGCCACCCAGCTTAGGGCTACGCTGAACAAGTCCAGGGGTGGCGCGAGGTTTGCATGTATTGATGCACCCGAGACAAGAAGGTGAAGATGAAGCAACTGACCCTGGCGATGGCAGCCGATCAAGGCGACGGATTC
>NZ_JBPZHA010000027.1:0-5073 GCF_051857515.1 Hydrogenophaga sedimenti | reverse complement strand
TTGGTGACCCAGTGAAGCGGCGGTATCCATCGCTGCGGGGAAGCAGCTGCGCGCGCGCCAGGCCCAAATGCATACTGCCTCCCAAGCTCTTGCCATTGAGCGGCAAGCGAGCGCTCAACCTTCCTTGGCCGAACGTGTTTCGAGGCCCAAAACTCGTGCCATACTTGGCCTCATGCGGTTGAATTTCCTATCCGTCTATGGATGACGGCTTACGGGCAGGGAATTAAAACGTCGCTATGACTGCAGTTGCGTCGACAGCCGCTGAGGGCCCTAACCGGCCATAGCCCCGCCAGAGTCTGAACAATCAGACCGCAGCGTTTACAGGTATTCGCCACCGTCAGCTTCCAGGCTTCACAATTCATTGTCTATCAGCTTCTTTGGTAGATAAACGGAAGACGCTATGTGTACGGAGTCGATGATGCAAATTGCAGGCATCCCCCAGTTATTTGGACCGACCTAAAACAGCAGTTTGGTCACAGCCAATTCACTGGCCCAGTATCCAGATACTTTGGGCAAATCATCTTCAAAATCCTTCACCCGCGAGTGATAAAAGATATGAACGCTGGTTGGTGGAAGCACACTTTGATCCGGGAAGTTTGCGCTTTGCACAAATGCGAGCCGAACAAACGGGGCCAACCGCAGGAAACCCACCACAGGGGCACCACACATGTCGCAAGTAGACCGACGCAGTGCGGGTGGCGGACGGTATTTACGAAACGTAAAAGGCTGCACATCCGGCAGCGTAATGGCCCCGCCCCACATCATGACTACGTCTGCATAGGGTTTCTTGTACAGCGTCTGACATATAGTGCAATGGCACTTGAATCGGCCGATGGGAGTCCCATCCACTTTGAAAATGGACTGGCCACATTGGCAGGAAGCAGTTTGAGTGAGTCGCTTGTAGGTCATACCTTTGGCACTGCAAATTGTGTTGAATTGAGTTCGGTTGACTGCAACAACCAATCCATCTCATTCATGGTTGTGTCTTCTCGCCGGTGATGGCCTGGTTCAGCACCAACTCGCCCTCAAATGTCCATTGGCGCCCAGTGGCACTGACGGGCGTGATGTAGAGCGTACCGATGCCCTGAAGGCCGACGAGTTTTCCGGTGCTCCCGACCACACCCCAATGACCGTCGAACAGATTGCGCGCCTTACCGTCCTGGACCACTTGGATGGCGTGCCACTGATATTTCAGATAAGCCTTATCCCCATTTGCCAAAGTGAAGACAAGATATCCGGCACCGTCCGCACCACCTTGGGCCGGCACAATATCGTGCATGCCCCACTCCTGCATGATTGCGCTGGCAAGCGGACCTGCGCCGCTAGTCATACCCTCACGCTGAACCAGGGATAGGGTACGGTTGCTGCCATCGGCGAACACCAGTTTGGCTTCCGCCGTGGGGGCGATGACGGAAACGAACCTGATCCGCTCAGCCCAACTTGGCGCAGCGACAGCTCCTGCCAAGAGCAGTGTGGCAACCTGATGACTCAGGTTGGACAAGGATTTCTTCAAACGCATGGTCTTTCCTCATTGGGTCATCATGGCGGTCATGGCCGCCATGGGTGCCGTGTTCTACATCTTGATCGTGACTCGGCCGTTTTGGCTTGTGTAAATGCGTGATTGCGCTTCCGAATCGGCCTTGGTAGGTGGGCGCAGATCAGCAGGCTGTGCGGTCTTCAGAACGGGCCACCACAACAGCTCGTACCAAGGTTCCACCTTCACGGTTTTGGGCACGCCGAAGGCCTCTTGCCGGGTGTGGGGGATGATGCCCGTGCGGTGAATGACATCGAAAATGAACAGGAACGGTGCATAGTTGGTCATGCCGTTGCCATATTTGCCAATGCCATGGTGCGCATGGTGGGTGTCCTGCAAGGTGACCACGCGCTCCAGCACCCACATAAAGGGCTGAGTGAATCTGTTTTTGTGCAACGCCAGATCCCAACGCGACCCGCTATGGGAAAGGAATCCGACAATGATCTTCGCTGAGCCCGCCAGCACCACGGGGGCAATATGGCCACCCCAGATGAAGAATGCTGTGATATAGGTGTTGGATGCCAGTGCCCACCACAACCAGTTCTCGCGGTAGGTGACCGTCACATTCATGTGCTCGGGTGTATGGTGGGCCTTGTGGATGCGCCACAGCCAGGGGATGGAGTGTGACAGGCGGTGAATCCAATAGTGCGCGTATTCTTCGACCAGCATGTAGACAAAGAAGGTGGTCCAAAAGCCCATGCCGTTCATGAATCCAGTGCCCCCAGGGAAGGCCTTCAGGAAGATCCACACCCAAACGCCCACCATCAGCGCTCTGGCGGTCAGGAAATTGACAAAGGCAAAGACGTTCAAGCCCATCTCTTGCATGGTGTATTGACGCCTGTCGCTTAGTGCGCCTGACAGGATGTCGATGACCAGGAAGAATATGAGCGAATATGCAAATACGAGCATGGCTTGATGCTCTGTCCAGTTGTGCAGGATGTCGATGATGTCCACGATGGTCTCCGTTGTTCTCTATGGGTTCAAGTTGTTAGGCTGCAACCAAATCCTGTGCATTGGTGGTCGGATGCAATGCGCTTTGGTCTAGGAATTTGTCGAAATGCAGCCGGTCTGCCGGGATATGTCCCTTGACCTTGGCAATCACCGCATCCACCATGGGAGGCGGACCGCAGAGGTAAGCGTCATGGTCTGCATAGTTGGGAACCACCTGGACCACATGGTCCGTGACCAGACCTCGCCTGCCGGTCCAGTTTGAATTCACGGGTTCATGCGAAAGAACCGGGTGGAACGCAAACGAGACCGGCCACGCAGCAGCCATCTCGGCAATTTCATCCAAGCAATACAAATCACGCTGCTGGCGGGCGCCAAACAAAAAAATCACCTGGCGTGAAATGCCCTCGGACCTCAGTTGTTCCAACAGAGCCTTGATGGGTGCCAGGCCGCTGCCTCCGGCCACGCAGAGGAGTGGCCGTTCGGTTTTGCGATAGCGGAAATCACCGTAGGGGCCCGTCACCGTTAAGCGTGCGCCCGTCCGATCAGCGGCAAACAGCCAATCGGTAAACAGTCCACCCGGCACATGGCGAATATAGAAAGAAGCGGAGTTGGCATTGCCGACTCCGGGAGCGCTGGCAAATGAATAGTTGCGCGGTGTCTCTGCCAACTGTGGCTCTGCGGGCACAGACAACTGCGCATATTGGCCTGCGATGTAGGCCAACGGCCGCTCCAAGGCCACCTGCACCTCGAAAATGTCGTGGGTTAGCGGGATCAGTGCACTGATCGTCGCGCTACTGGTGACCAAAGAGTCGTCTTCTGGGCTCAACCCAGGAACCCGGATCACCAAGTCACTTTCGGCAATTGTTTGGCAGGCAAGTACGTAGCCCTGCTCAATTTCTTCCAACGAAATGTGGTTTGTGATGTCACGCGTGAGTCGAACGCGACCATCCATAACGCGACAGCGGCACGTACCGCATTCGCCAACACCACAATAGTTCGGGACTTTGAATCTGGCATCCACCGCTGCAGTCAACACGGACTGATTGGGCTTCATGCTGGTCCTGAAGTTGGTGCCTTCGATACTCAGCTGGTTGGCAGCTTTGGATGAACCCTTGAATAACGCCTTGAACACTTGCATCTCCTGATCCCCTTATGGGCAGGCGTAATGTAGGCTTGACGAGAAAATAATAAAAATTGATATTCAATATGCCTGATATATGATGTATTGATATCGAACCTTTGTACGAGCCAGCGATGAACTTACGCAAAGTGGATTTGAATCTGCTGACGGTGTTTGATGCAGTCATGCGTGAAGGCAACTTCACGCGGGCCGCCGACAAAATTGGAATGACCCAGCCCGCTGTTAGTGAGGCGGTGGCAAGGTTGCGCCACCTGTTCAAGGATGATTTATTCATCCGCAACGGACGCGGTGTTCAGCCCACTCCGCGCGCCCATCAATATGCAGCACCGATACGGCGAAGTCTCGATCTAATTGCCGCAACGCTTTCGGAATCGCATACCTTCGATTTCGTGACGAGTACGCGTGCGTTCAATCTGTTTCTGGGTGATTATGGGGAATTGGTGATTCTTCCAAGTCTGATGCAATGGTTGGATGGCATGCAAGCGAAGGTGAGGATCAACTTGCGCGCCGCTTCCAGCGATCAAGTAGCAGATCAATTGCGCGATGGGCGATTGGACCTTTGGCTGACATCAGAGCCGATTGTGGACAATAGCTTCGTCAATCAGCCTGTCGGGACAGAGCGGTTGGTGTCTATGGTGCGCCGCGATCATCCGCTTGTTAAAGACTCCTTGAGCTTGGCGCAATTCCTGACTCTGCGCCACGTGATGATTGAATGGCATGACCCGAAAGGTACTGTAGTGGAGCACGCACTGCGGGCGCGCGGCATAGAGCGTCAGTGCGGCATGCAGGTGCACAGTTTTTTTGACATGCCCCGGGTGGTCTCAGCGACTGACATGATTTGCACATTACCCTCCCAAATGGCACGGCATTTTACCGAGGCGCACAACCTTAAGGCATATCCTTTGCCGGAGCTTGACATTGACATTCCGATGTTCTTAACTTGGCACAAGCGCTTCGACCCGGATCCTGGCCATACTTGGATCCGGGATTCCATCATCCGACTGCTAACCAGCCGTTGAGTGCTCCCTCCGTCGGTATTACCCGGCTTCGTAAGCACCACGGGCCAATCTGCCACCCCAAGCGCCAGTGTGTCCGTCAGCGTCTGCACGTGCCGGCCACTGTGCAAACGGGACTTCACCAAAGCGGTCATACACGATGCGATTACGTAAGCTGGTGAATGTCGGCTGTCAGGCTATGAATTGCATGATCGCTACGACTGCAATGGGTCGGCAGCTCCCAGTCGCAATACCCGGCAGCAGACTTTCAAATCACCGCTGAATGCCTGAGAATCGCCAGCGTCAGCTTTTCACCTGATACCCGCCGTTGTGGTGGACGGGGTGTTTGAGGAAGTGGAGGGCGAGGGCGATGCTGATGCGACCCCTCGAATCTCATCGCCGGGTGTCATCTTTCACGCGGCCACCGGCATCGATGCGGCTACCGTGGCCCC
>NZ_JBPZHA010000026.1:2500-5389 GCF_051857515.1 Hydrogenophaga sedimenti | reverse complement strand
CAAAACCCCCAAGCACAAGGTACTTGGGGGTTCTGACGGCTTCAATAGAAGCCTGACGATGACCTACTTTCACACGGGAACCCGCACTATCATCGGCGCAAAGGCGTTTCACTGTCCTGTTCGGGATGGGAAGGAGTGGTACCACCTTGCTATGGTCGTCAGGCATAACTGGTTGCCTGGCTGAACGAAGCCGTTCAACCGGGCGAATTCATAGAGTCTGGAATCAGCTGATTTTTCGATTGCTGCCAACGTCATGACCATTGTCATGCTGGCATAAGACATTTGCACGAACTGTTTTATTCAAACATGTGAGTTCGTCAAAGTTATAGGGTCAAGCCTCTCGGGCAATTAGTATCGGTTAGCTTAACGCATTGCTGCGCTTCCACACCCGACCTATCAACGTCGTGGTCTTCAACGACCCTTCAGGGGGCTCAAGGCCCCGGCAGATCTCATCTTGGAACGAGTTTCCCGCTTAGATGCTTTCAGCGGTTATCTCTTCCGCACTTAGCTACCCGGCAATGCCACTGGCGTGACAACCGGTACACCAGAGGTGCGTCCACTCCGGTCCTCTCGTACTAGGAGCAGGCTTCCTCAAATCTGCAGCGCCCACGGAAGATAGGGACCAAACTGTCTCACGACGTTTTAAACCCAGCTCACGTACCTCTTTAAATGGCGAACAGCCATACCCTTGGGACCGGCTACAGCCCCAGGATGAGATGAGCCGACATCGAGGTGCCAAACACCGCCGTCGATATGAACTCTTGGGCGGTATCAGCCTGTTATCCCCAGAGTACCTTTTATCCGTTGAGCGATGGCCCTTCCATACAGAACCACCGGATCACTATGTCCTGCTTTCGCATCTGCTCGACTTGTCAGTCTCGCAGTTAAGCACGCTTATGCCATTGCACTATTAGCACGATGTCCGACCGTACCTAGCGTACCTTCGAACTCCTCCGTTACACTTTGGGAGGAGACCGCCCCAGTCAAACTGCCTACCATGCACTGTCCCCGATCCAGATAATGGACCTAGGTTAGAACCTCAAACACACCAGGGTGGTATTTCAACGTTGGCTCCACAAGATCTAGCGACCCTGCTTCAAAGCCTCCCACCTATCCTACACAGATCTGTTCAAAATTCAATACAAAGCTACAGTAAAGGTTCATGGGGTCTTTCCGTCTTTCCGCGGGGAGATTGCATCATCACAAACATTTCAACTTCGCTGAGTCTCAGGAGGAGACAGTGTGGCCATCGTTACGCCATTCGTGCAGGTCGGAACTTACCCGACAAGGAATTTCGCTACCTTAGGACCGTTATAGTTACGGCCGCCGTTTACTGGGACTTCGATCAAGAGCTTGCACCCCATCAATTAATCTTCCAGCACCGGGCAGGCGTCACACCCTATACGTCCACTTTCGTGTTTGCAGAGTGCTGTGTTTTTAATAAACAGTCGCAGCCACCTATTTTTTGCAACCCATTCGTGCTCAGATGTTCTCATCACACTACTAGGGCACACCTTCTTCCGAAGTTACGGTGTCAATTTGCCGAGTTCCTTCTCCTGAGTTCTCTCAAGCGCCTTAGAATACTCATCTCGCGCACCAGTGTCGGTTTGCGGTACGGTCAATTACAAGCTGAAGCTTAGTGGCTTTTCCTGGGACCTCGTTCAGTTACTTCGCGAGCAAGCTCGCTCGATCGGCAGCCTCGGTATATGACGGGCGGATTTGCCTACCCATCGCCTACTTCTGCCTAAACCGGGACATCCAACACCCGGATAACCTATTAAGATCCGTCCCCACATCGCACTTGTAATCGGTACAGGAATATTGACCTGTTTCCCATCAGCTACGCATCTCTGCCTCGCCTTAGGGGCCGACTCACCCTACGCCGATGAACGTTGCGTAGGAAACCTTGCGCTTACGGCGAGGGGGCTTTTCACCCCCTTTAACGCTACTCATGTCAGCATTCGCACTTCTGATACCTCCAGCATCCTTTACAAGACACCTTCACAGGCTTACAGAACGCTCTCCTACCACTTGCAATAAATTGCAAATCCGCAGCTTCGGTAACTGGCTTAGCCCCGTTACATCTTCCGCGCAGGACGACTCGATCAGTGAGCTATTACGCTTTCTTTAAATGATGGCTGCTTCTAAGCCAACATCCTGACTGTTTTAGCCTTCCCACTTCGTTTCCCACTTAGCCAATTTTAGGGACCTTAGCTGGCGGTCTGGGTTGTTTCCCTCTTGAGTCCGGACGTTAGCACCCGGTGCTCTGTCTCCCAAGCTGTACTCAACGGTATTCGGAGTTTGCCTTGGTTTGGTAAGTCGCCATGACCCCCTAGCCAAAACAGTGCTCTACCCCCGTCGGTAATACTTGAGGCACTACCTAAATAGTTTTCGGAGAGAACCAGCTATTTCCAAGTTTGTTTAGCCTTTCACCCCTATCCACAGCTCATCCGCTGGTTTTGCAACACCAGTCGGTTCGGACCTCCAGTACCTGTTACGGCACCTTCATCCTGGCCATGGATAGATCACTTGGTTTCGGGTCTACACCCAGCGACTGAATCGCCCTATTCGGACTCGGTTTCCCTACGCCTTCCCTACTCGGTTAAGCTTGCCACTGAATGTAAGTCGCTGACCCATTATACAAAAGGTACGCAGTCACCCTTGCGGGCTCCTACTTTTTGTAAGCATGCGGTTTCAGGATCTATTTCACTCCCCTCCCGGGGTTCTTTTCGCCTTTCCCTCACGGTACTTGTTCACTATCGGTCGATGATGAGTATTTAGCCTTGGAGGATGGTCCCCCCATATTCAGACAGGATTTCTCGTGTCCCGCCCTACTTTTCGTCAGCTCAGTACCACACAGGTCTTTTCACGTACGGGGCTATCACCCGC
>NZ_JBPZHA010000025.1:0-6592 GCF_051857515.1 Hydrogenophaga sedimenti | reverse complement strand
AACCGTCGCCAGTTCGGGCCTTGTCAGGGTAGCTTGGCTGCGGACTTACTTGCGCGCAGGCGGCACATCCGTGCAGCTGCCATGCGCCACTTCCGCCGCCATGCCGATGCTCTCGCCCAGCGTGGGGTGGGGGTGGATGGTCTTGCCGATGTCCACTGCGTCGGCACCCATCTCGATAGCCAGGGCGATCTCGCCGATCATGTCGCCCGCGTGGGTGCCGACCATGCCACCGCCCAGGATCTTGCCGTGGCCCCGGCCAGCATGGCCGTCTCCTGATCCTGCTTCGGGGCTGTCGTCGAACAGCAGCTTGGTGAAGCCTTCGTCACGCCCGTTGGCAATGGCGCGGCCCGAGGCGGCCCAGGGGAACAGGCCCTTTTTGACCTTGATGCCCTGCGCCTTGGCCTGGTCTTCGGTCAGGCCCACCCATGCCACTTCGGGGTCGGTGTAGGCCACGCTGGGGATCACGCGGGCGTTGAAGGCGGCGCTGGCCAGTTCCTTGTTGCCCTGCAGCAACGACACACGGACCGGCAGACCGGTTTGCGCGGATTCGTCGACATACTCCAGTTGGATGGTGGCCCCTGTGTGCGTGGCGATGGCCTGAACAATTGGCAGCCCCAGGCCCGACCCTGTCGTGTTTGTACCGAGCGTTCGATACAAGGGTTCAAGGCCCTTCGCGTGCCCATCCGGGGCAATTCTTGGCCCTGTATCGCACACGATCAGTTCGACATGGTCAATTGTCTTGCGCACTTCCACCCCATCGCCGCTACCACTCGCTGCAGCATCTGGGTGAGTGCATCGCCCAACTGGAAGGCGCGCTCGACCTTGCGGTTCACGCCGGAGACGTTGAAATTGCCCTCTGGTTTCACGACGCGATTTACGGGCTGCAGGCCAAAGACAACGAGCAGCGCAGTGCCGACTGGGCCGCCGGCGAATTGACGCGAAGCGGAGCAGGGGAAGCGCAGGTCCGGCGGGTGCGAGCGCTGATCATGGCGACCTGCCACACCGCCAAACCGGCTGATGCGGATCAGCAACTGCTGGTGGACATCGACCTCGCCATCCTGGGCGCCGAGCCAGCGCGTTTTGCCGAATACGAACCGGTAATGCCGGCAGCCTGTCTACGGCCTTTGCCACCGTGGTCCAGCGCGGCTATTCCCGGCAGGCGGAAACGCTCGCCGACGGACATGCCATCGCCGCAGTGAAGAAACTTTATGGTCACGCCGGCGGCGGCGCTTCGGTATTCGAGACTTTTGCGGCTTATCACACCGAACACGGCGGTGAAGCACCGTCCCTGCTCTCGACGCATCCGCTGGACGCCGAGCGCATCGAGCGGCTGCGGCAGGCCGCCGCGGATTGGGACCCTGTCCGTCAACCCCTGCGGCCACTGGCCCTGCCCATGCCGCCCCCTCAGTAAGGCTCAACCGGCCGCCGCCTGTCGCGTACGTGCCGGCGCGTGCCCGGTCCAGCGCTTGTAGGCACGCGCAAAGGCGCTCTGCGCGGAATACCCCAGCAGAAAAGCGATGTCCGTGAGACTCAGCGAGGCATCTTCCAGATAGCGTTCAGCCATTTCCTTGCGCACGCCATCGACCAGCTGGGTAAAACTTTCACCATGCTCCTGGAGCTTGCGCTGGAAGGTCCGTGGCGAGACGTGCAGCGCCGAGGCGACATGACTCAGCTCCAGTTCGCCATCTCCCAGCCGCTGCGCGATCAGGCGGCGGGCGCGGACCAGCGGATCGTCCGTGCGCGTGAGCGTCAGCAATTGCTGCTGGGCCAGGCGATCCATCAACTGGCGCATGGCGGGGTCCGGCTGGATCAGGCCCAGTCCCTGCCACGACTTCGGCACGATCATGCGGTAACTGTCCTGCCGGAAGCGTATCGGGCAGGCGAACACACGGCGCTGCTCGTCCAGGCGCTGCGGCGCCTCGTATGTGAAATCGACGCCCAGCGGAGAGATCGCCTGTCCGGTGATCCAGCGCACAAAAGTCAGCATGCCGGCGAGATTGAACTCCGCAAGCTGGCGGTAGCGGAGATCGGTCGAACGGTTCCAGCTCAACACGATCGCTTCGGCGTCGATCCGCACGTCCACCGGCGCAACGGTGATCACCAGCCCCTGATAGCGCTGCTGGGCGAGCATGGCCTCGCCCAGGGTCGTACAGGCCATGGCGACATAGCCGAGAACGCCGTAATGCCCTGGCCGGATGTGCTCGGCAACATGCACGCCGAGATCAGGATCCTGGGCCAGCACGGCGGCGCGATTGAACAATTCAGCCGCCTCCAGCTCGCTGACGCGCGCATCGCGGTCGTTGAGATCCACGTTCAGGCTCCGCTGCAGTTCGGTCGCATCGATCTGCCGCAGGCGCAAATAGTCGAACAAGGCCAGCAGATAGCTGACCGCGGTGCTGGGCGCGAGGGCCGCAGGGTCGTCGACTCCGGTCTTGGCGCGTGCTGTCATACAGATTGTCGTGCGGGGTCAAGCGGCAAGTGATACACAATGGAGAGAATGCTAACAGTCAATACATCGTGCGAATCGAGGAGCTTATGGAAACGCTGGACTGGTGGGCCAAATACATCTTCTACATCGCCATGCCCTATTTTCTGGTCCTGATGGCCTGGGAGTGGTTCGCCCTGCGCCGCGCCAAGAGCAAGGGCAAAAGGGGCTACGAGATCAAGGACAGCAGCGTCAGCATCTCGCTGGGCCTGATCAAGCTCGGCATGCGGGCCCTGTGCGCAGGCTATACCGGCTGGCTGTTTGCTTTCGTCTATGAACATCGCCTGTTCACGCTCTCGCCCCTCGTCTGGTGGACCTGGGTGCTGCTGTTCTTCGCCGACGACTTTACCTATTACTGGTATCACCGCAGCGCGCACCGTTGCCGCCTGTTCTGGATGGAGCACGTCAATCATCATTCCAGCGAGCACTACAACCTCAGTACTGCGCTGCGCCAGTCGACCCTGGGCCCGGCGTATACCTTCGTGTTCTACCTGCCGCTGGCCTTCGTCGGCTTTCACCCGCTGGCGATTGCGGTGCAATTCGGCATCAACCTGATCTACCAGTACTGGATCCACACCGAGGCCATCGACCGCCTGGGCTTCCTCGAAAAGTTCATGAACACGCCCTCGCATCACCGCGTCCACCACGGCAGCAACGGCATCTACATCGACAAGAACTACGCTGGCATCCTCATTATCTGGGACAAGCTGTTCGGCACCTTCCAGGAAGAGCGCCGCGACGTCCCGGTGAAATACGGCCTGGTGCACGACCTCAAGACCTTCAGCCTGCCCACCGTGATTTTCCACGAGACCGCCTTCATGCTGCGCCAGGTCTGGAACGCCAAGGGCTGGCGCAACAAGCTGGGCTGGATTTTCGGCCCGCCGGAGTGGTCGCCGGACGGTCCGCAATATCCGCCGGATCACCCCTACTGGCAGACGCAAGCGGCCACCAAGGCAAGCTGAAATCGCCGGCATGCGGGCTCACACGATTGCAGGATTCGCCCGCACATTGCCGTCTGCTTCAATAAACCAGATTCCTCATACGGAAACGCCATGCGCTTCGACAATCAGGTGGTGATGATTACCGGCGCGGCCGGCTCTCTCGGCAAGGCGGTTGCCGCAGGCTTTGCTGCTGGTGGCGCCAGGCTGGCGCTGGCCGACGTCAGCGAGGCCGTGCTGCAACAAGCGTATCCCGGCACCGCCGACACACGCCTGCTGCTGCCGGCCAACCTGCTCGACTCTGCCTCGGCGCAGAATGCGGTTAACGCCGCGATGCAGAAGTTCGGCCGTCTCGACGCCCTCTGCAACATCGCCGGCGGTTTCGCCATGGGCACCCCGGTGCATGCCACTGCGGCAGCCGACTGGCAAAAGATGCAGGACATCAACGTCGGCACCCTGCTCAATGCCGTGCGCGCCGCGGTACCGGCGATGCTGGCGGGCGGCGGCGGGAAGATTGTCAACGTCGGCGCTGGCGCCGGCCAGAAAGGCGTGGCGCAGATGGGGGCCTACAGCGCCTCGAAGAGCGCGGTGATCCGCATCACCGAAGCCATGGCCGGCGAACTGCGCGAGCAGAACATCAACGTCAACTGCGTGCTGCCCAGCATCATCGACACGCCACCGAATCGCGCCGCGATGCCAGACGCCGATCCGAAGAAATGGGTCGCGCCGGGCGATCTGGCGGCAGTCATCACCTTCCTCTGCTCCGAGCAGGCGCGCGCGGTGCACGGCGTCGCGCTGCCGGTCGTGGGATTGAGCTGATGAGCGGCAAGACGCGCGAACAGCAGCTCGACGAACTGCTCGACAAGCAGGCGATTTACGAGCTGATCATGGCCTACTGCAACGCTGCCGACCGCCACGATCACGTCAAGATGCGTACGCTCTATCACGAGGATGCGATTGACGATCACGGCCACTTCGCCAAGGGCCTGGCGATGGAATTCATCGACAAGCTGCCGGAAATCCAGAAGGCCATGGAAATCCTGCATCACAACGTGACGACCGTGAACCTCAAGCTAGCCGGCGACCGCGCCGAGGGCGAGGTCGGGTATAGGAAGTTCAACCGCCCTTTTTTGCGAGTCTGGCAGGTAGGAAGCGGCCGCGCAAGCGCCGCTTTGGGCACAGATCGGGCACAGATCGGGGGTTCATGCGTGGGTTTTCGACATCGCGGGGCCACGCAGCGGCTCAGTGCGTAGCCATTTCTCACCGAATCCCGGCACAGGGCCGAGCGCAGCCCTGCGGGGTCGTGGCCGCATCGGATCGGACTCTGGCTTGGCTGCCGGCTGCGTGGCCGGCACCTCGTCACGCGGCCGGCGGCGGGGCGCGCGCTGCGGGCCGGTAGTGCGCTTGCTCCAGCGCGCCGTGTTTCTCGAAGTGGGCGAGGATGGCGCGAATGGCCTTGGGGTCTTCGATGCTGGCGACGATCCGCACCGCGCCGCCGCAGTGGGCGCAGGTGGTGACGTCGATGGAAAAGACCCGCTTGAGCCGTTGCGCCCAGCTCATCGCACGGCGCTTCTGCTCGGGGCTGCGCGGTTCGTCGTGGGCGCTGACGTCCACCGGCACTGCATCGCTCGCAGGCCGCTTGCCGCGCCCCGATGGCGTCAGCTGCGCGCGCAGGTTTGCATTCGGGGCGAATACGCCGTGGAAGCGGGTGAGATGCGCGCGAGGTGGCGGGACCAGTGCCGCCAGCTTGGCGATGAAGTCCACCGCATCCCATTCGACATGCGTGGTCCCATTGCGCCACGGCGTCTTGAGCTGGTAACGCACCCTACCCTGCGGTGAGATCGACAGCCGCTGCTCGCTGATCGCCGGGCGCGTGATGTAGCGGCACAGCTTTTCGAGCTTGTGGCTCTCGTGTGCTTCCGCGGCCACGCCGGCATGCAGCGAGAAGCCGCCGACCTTGCCGGCATCGCCCTCCAGCGAGCCTGCGTCACCGGGCAATGTTTGCAGCGTGACGACCTTGCGGCCAGCGTCGCGACCGGTGGCGATGCGGTAGGTCATCGAACTCATCCGCAGCCCATCCATGCCGTCGTCGCTACCCGCGCTGTCGGACAGGAACACGGATTCGTCTTCGCCTTCGAGCCAGCCGCGGCGCGACAGGTGCCGGCACACGCGATGCGCGATGGTGTTGGCGAGCTGCGTCAGTTGCGCCGATGTGGGCCGCTGACCATCCCCCTGTCCCCAAGAACGGCGAGCCGCGTGCTCGCCGTTTTGGCATGGACGCGTGCGGATTGGCGAACCCGAAGTTTGCGCGTGGTTCGCCATTCGGTCCCTCCAAGGTTCGCCACCCGAAGCCTGCAATGACACCTGTTCCTCAACAGCGTCATAGGAGGCTTCCATGCCGACAACGGCAAGCACCATCACCCGGTCGCCGGTCGATGCGATCAACGGTCTGTCTCCCGGCGATCGTCGGGTCCTCAACGAGAACGAGCTCGCGCAGCGCTGGGGGCTGAGCCCCAAGACCCTGCAGCGCTGGCGCAGCGAAGGGCGGGGCCCGCGCTACCTGAAGCTGTCCAAGCGCGTCAGCTACCCCCTGGAGTCGGTCATCGAGTTCGAGCGTGGCGCCCTGCACGACTCGACCTCCGAGCGCGCGGCGCGCTGAAGGGGGATGCGATGAGCGATTTGACCCTCTACCCCGCCGACATCGCCGCGATGTCCGTCGGCCAGCTGGCCGCGCTGCCGCCCGCCCAGAAGGCGGAGATCAGCCGCAACCTCGACGAAGCGCTCGCCTGGCTCAAGCAGGCCCGCGCGAAGTTCGACGCCGCGCTGGAGGCCGCCTACGGCGAGCAGGCCCGTGCTGCACGCCTCGAGGCCGGCAAGGACTTCGGCGTCGTGCACCTGAAGGACGGGCTGCTTCGCGTGACGGTCGATGTCCCGAAGCGCGTGTCCTGGGACCAGGCGCAACTGGCCGCCATCGCCCGGCGCATCGCCGCCGCCGGCGAGAAGGTCGAGGACTACCTCGACGTCGAGTTCTCGGTTTCCGAGTCCCACGGATAGGAAATTCAACCGCATGAGGCCAAGTATGGCACGAGTTTTGGGCCTCGAAACACGTTCGGCCAAGGAAGGTTGAGCGCTCGCTTGCCGCTCAATGGCAAGAGCTTGGGAGGCAGTA
>NZ_JBPZHA010000024.1:0-18748 GCF_051857515.1 Hydrogenophaga sedimenti | reverse complement strand
AAACGGGCGGTGCAAACGCAGAAACTGCGTTGAATTCGCTGATTCCGAGTCGCGCTGTTTCATGTCGTGGCAAGCCGCCCGCTATCGGCTGGCGCTAAACGTGTTTTGAACACCATCCCTAGGTAACATCGCCGCATGAGCACATCCATCCAAACCCTGATCGAGAACAACCGCCGCTGGGCCGCCGAGACCGAGCGCCTGCGCCCCGGTTATTTCCAGCAACTGGCGCAGCAGCAGAATCCCAAATACCTGTGGATCGGCTGCTCCGACAGCCGCGTGCCCGCCAACCAGATCACCGGGCTGGAGCCGGGCGAGGTGTTCGTGCACCGCAACGTGGCCAACGTGGTGGTGCATTCGGACCTCAACGCGCTGTCGGTGATCCAGTTTGCGGTCGAGTTCCTGAAGATCGAACACATCCTGGTGGTCGGCCACTACGGCTGTGGCGGCGTGCTGGCCACGCTGCGCGGCGCGCGCGTGGGCCTGGCCGACAACTGGCTGCGCCATGTGCACGACGTCAAGATGCGCCACCGCAAGCGCCTGGACCACCTGCCGGTGGCCGTGCAGGAAGACGTGCTGTGCGAGATGAACGTGATCGAGCAGGTCGGCAACGTGGCGCTGACCAATGTGCTGCAGGACGCCTGGGCGCGCGGCCAGAAGATCTCGGTGCACGGCTGGTGCTACGGCCTCAAGGACGGTCTGGTGAAGGACCTGGGCGTGAGCGTCAGCAACCGCGAGGAAGTGATGCCGATCTTCCGCAACGCACTCAAGCGCTACCCACGCCAGAGTCCGACCTGAGGTTCACGCAAGGCCATGTTCCCCCAGCGGCTGGATTCGACCGTGGCCTACGACATCGCGAAAGCGATGATGGACGGGTTCAACCGCCATTACCGGCTGTTCCGCGCCGAGTCCGCGCGCGCCAAGCACCGCTTCGAGACGCGCGACTGGCCGGCCCAGCAGCGCGCCCAGCGCGAACGCATCGAGTTCTACGACTTGCGCGTCAACGAGTGCGTGATGCGGCTGGTCAAGGAGTTCAAGGCCGACGCGCAGCCGATGGAGGTGTGGGAACAGGTCAAGCTGCACTACATCGGGCTGCTGGTGAACCACCACCAGCCCGAGCTGGCCGAGACCTTCTTCAACTCGGTCACCACCAAGATCCTGCAGCGGGCCTACTTCCAGAACGACTTCATCTTCGTGCGCCCGGCGGTGTCTACCGAGTACATCGAAGACGACGAGCGCGGCGCGCTGCCGACCTACCGCAGCTATTACCCGACGCACGACAGCATGCGCCACGAGGTGCGGCGCATGATCGAGGACTTCGACCTGCGTGTGCCCTTTGACGATCTGGGGCGCGACGCCGGGCTGGTGCTCGAAGCCATGCGCCGGCGCTTCGATCACCACCGGCTGCGCGCCAACTTCCAGATCCAGGCGCTCTCGGGCCTGTTCTACCGGAACAAGGGCGCCTACGTGGTCGGCAGGATCATCAATGGCTTCCAGGAAGTGCCGTTCGCGCTGCCGATCCTGCACAACGAGAACGGCCGGCTGGTGGTCGACGCGGCGCTGTTCGGCGAGGACGACCTGCTGATGCTGTTCAGCTTCGCCCGCGCCTACTTCATGGTCGACATGGAGGTGCCCAGCGCCTACGTGCAGTTCCTGCGCAGCCTGATGCCGCGCAAGCCGCGCGCCGAGTTCTACAACGCGCTGGGCCTGGCCAAGCAGGGCAAGACCCTGTTCTACCGCGACTTCCTCGCGCACATGCGCCACAGCACCGACAAGTTCCGCATCGCCCCCGGCATCAAGGGCATGGTGATGCTGGTGTTCGATCTGCCGAGCTTTCCGTTCGTGTTCAAGGTCATCAAGGACTACTACCCGCCGCAGAAGGACACCACGCGCGAGCAGATCCGCGGCAAGTACCTGCTGGTGAAACAGCACGACCGCGTGGGCCGCATGGCCGACACGCTGGAGTTTTCCGAGGTGGGTTTTCCGCGCGACCGCTTCACCGACGAGCTGATCGCCGAGATCCAGAAGTTCGCACCCAGCCAGCTGGAGATCAGCGACCGCGACGGCGACGGCACGACCGAGGTCATCCTCAAGCACTGCTACATCGAGCGGCGCATGATCCCGCTCAACATCTACCTGCAGGAAGCCTTCGACACCCTGCAGGCCGACGGCGTGGACGACACCTCGCTCCAGCGCGCGCGCGAGCAGATCACCAAGGCCGTGCTCGAGTACGGCAACGCGATCAAGGACCTGGTCGCGGCGAACATCTTTCCCGGCGACATGCTCTGGAAGAACTTCGGCATCACGCGCCACGGCAAGGTCGTGTTCTACGACTACGACGAGATCGAATACATCACCGACTGCCAGTTCCGCCGCGTGCCCGCGCCGCGCGACGAGGAAGAGGAAATGTCGGGCGAAATCTGGTACTCGGTCGGACCCAAGGACGTCTTTCCCGAAACCTTCGGCCCCTTCCTGCTGGGCAACCCGCTGGTGCGCGAAGACTTCATGAAGCACCACGCCGACCTGCTGGACGCCGCCTTCTGGCAGGCGCACCAGAAGCGCATCGCCGACGGGCATGTGTACGACGTGTTCCCCTACGAGCGCGCCCGCCGCTTCCGAGCGCAGGCGCACAAAGAACTGTTGGACTGATTTTTCAAAGGAGATTCACATGAGCAATACCGATCCCGTCGTCATCGTCGGCGCCGCGCGCACCCCCATGGGTTCGTTCCAGAGCGACTTCGCCGCACTGTCCGCCCACGACCTGGGCGGCGTCGCCATCAAGGCCGCAGTCGAGCGCAGCGGCGTCGACAAGGCCCTCGTCGACGAAGTGCTGTTCGGCAACTGCCTGATGGCCGGCCAGGGCCAGGCGCCCGCGCGCCAGGCTGCGCTCAAGGGCGGGCTGCCGCTGTCGGCCGGCGCGGTGACGCTGTCCAAGATGTGCGGCTCGGGCATGAAGGCCACCATGCTGGCGCACGACATGCTGCTGGCCGGCAGCGCGACCGTGATGGTCTCGGGCGGCATGGAGAGCATGACCAACGCGCCGTATCTGATGCTCAAGGGCCGCGGCGGCTACCGCATGGGCCACGACAAGATCTACGACCACATGATGCTCGACGGCCTGGAAGACGCCTACGAAGCCGGCCGCAGCATGGGCACCTTCGGCGAGGACTGCGCCGCCAAGTACAGCTTCACCCGCGAACAGCAGGACGCCTTCGCGATCGCCTCGGTGACGCGCGCCAAGGCCGCGACCGAGAGCGGTGCCTTCGCGAAAGAGATTGCCCCCGTGACGGTCAAGGACCGCAGCGGCGAGCGCGTGGTCTCGGTGGACGAAGGCCCGGGCAAGGTCAAGCTCGACAAGGTCACTTCGCTCAAGCCGGCGTTCAAGAAAGACGGCACCATCACCGCCGCTTCGTCCTCATCCATCAACGATGGTGCGGCCGCGCTGGTGCTGATGCGCGCCTCGACCGCGAAGGCGCAGGGCCTCAAGCCCCTGGCCACCATCGTCGGTCACGCCACCCACGCGCAGGAACCCAACTGGTTCGCCACCGCCCCGGTCGGCGCGACGCAGAAGCTGCTGGCCAGGACCGGCTGGGCCGTCGGCGACGTGGACCTGTGGGAAATCAACGAGGCTTTTGCCGTCGTGCCCATGGCGCTGATGACCGAGTTGTCCATCCCGCACGACAAGGTCAACGTGAACGGCGGCGCCTGCGCGCTGGGCCACCCCATCGGCGCCTCGGGCGCGCGCATCCTGGTGACGCTGCTGCACGCGCTGCAGGCGCAGGGCAAGAAGAAGGGTGTCGCCACGCTGTGCATCGGCGGCGGCGAAGCCACGGCAATGGCGATTGAGCTGATGTAACACCTCCGCGCCGCCTTCGGCGTCACCCCCTCAAGGGGGCGCCACTGGCGGCCAGGCAACGCCGGTTCCGCGGTGGCCCTGGTTCAACTACCCTTCCCTATATGAGCACAGTCTTCGTCATCGGCGCCTCGCGCGGCATCGGCCTCGAATTCGTGCGGCAGTACCGCGCGGGCGGTGACCGCGTGATCGCCACCGCGCGCGACGACGCGGGGCTGGAGCGCCTGCGGGACCTGGGCGCCGAGCCGATGCGGCTCGATGTGGCCGACCCGCTGAGCGCCAGCGGCCTGTCCTGGCAGCTCGATGGCGAGAAGATCGATGTCGCGCTGTACGTGGCCGGCGTGATCGACCGCGGCACGGCCAGCTCACCACCGACGCAGCAGGCCTTCGACGCGCTGATGCACACCAATGTGCTGGGCCTGATGCAGGTGCTGCCGCAGGTGATGCCGATGGTCGAGGAGGCCGGCGGCGTGTTCGGCGCGCTGTCGTCGGCCATGAGCCAGATCGGCGCGGTGCCCGGCAGCAACAGCTGGATGTACCGCGTGAGCAAGGCGGCGCTGAACATGGCCGTGAGCAGCGCGCGCTTCGACTACCCCAGGGCGACCCTGGTGACGCTGGACCCGGGCTGGGTGCAGACCGACATGGGCGGCGGCGCTGCGCCGCTGACCGCCGAGGCCAGTGTGCGCGGCCTGCGCGATGTGCTGGCGCACCTGAACCCCGGCGACAACGGCCGCCTCATCCACCACGACGGCCGCCGCGCCACGACCTGGTGACCCGACACACAAACAACACAAGCGAGACAAGATGCTGCTGACCCAAGACCAGGAAATGATCCGTGACGCCGTGCGCAGCTTTGCGCAGGAACAGCTGTGGCCGCACGCCGCCAAGTGGGACAAGGACCACCACTTTCCGAAGGACGTGCACCAGGGCCTGGCCGAACTCGGCGCCTACGGCATCTGTGTGCCCGAAGAACTGGGCGGCGCGGGGCTGGACTACCTGACGCTGGCCCTGGTGCTGGAAGAGATCGCGGCCGGTGACGGCGGCACCAGCACCGCCATCAGCGTGACCAACTGCCCCTACAACGCCATCCTGATGAAGTACGGCACGCCGGCGCAGCAGCAGCAGTGGCTGGTGCCGGCGGCGCGGGGCGACATCCTGGGCGCCTTCTGCCTGACCGAGCCGCATGTGGGCTCGGACGCCTCCGGTCTGCGGACCACGGCGGTGCGCGAGGGCGACGAATACGTGATCAACGGCGTCAAGCAGTTCATCACCTCGGGCAAGAACGGTCAGGCCGCGGTGGTGATCGCCGTGACCGACAAGGGCGCGGGCAAGAAGGGCATGAGCGCCTTCATGGTGCCCACCGACAACCCGGGCTGGCAGGTCGCGCGGCTGGAAGACAAGGTCGGCCAGCACAGCAGCGACACCGCGCAGATCAACTTCGACAACTGCCGCATTCCGGCCGAGAACCTGATCGGCCAGGAAGGCGAGGGCTACAAGATTGCCTTGTCAGCGCTCGAAGGCGGGCGCATCGGCATCGCGGCGCAGAGCGTGGGCATGGCGCGCAGCGCACTGGACGTGGCGATCGCCTATGCCAAGGAGCGCCAGAGTTTCGGCACCGCCATCTTCAACCACCAGGCCGTGGGCTTCCGACTGGCCGAATGCGCCACGAAGCTCGAAGCGGCGCGCCAGCTGATCTGGCACGCCGCCGCCCTGCGCGACGCCGGCCGGCCCTGTTTGAAAGAGGCCGCCATGGCCAAGCTCTTCGCCAGCGAGACCGCCGAACAGATCTGCTCGGCGGCGATCCAGACGCTGGGCGGTTACGGCTATGTGAACGACTTCCCGGTCGAGCGCATCTGGCGCGACGTGCGCGTCTGCCAGATCTACGAGGGCACGAGCGACGTGCAGAAGATCATCATCCAGCGGGCGCTGTAACAGGCTCACCCCTGCGCCGTCTTCGGCGTCACCCCCTCAAGGGGGCGATGCGTGCGGCCCGGCAAAGCCGGTTCCGCCGCATCCTGGAGCGAAGGCACTGCATCAGTTGCGTTTTCAGTTGGGCGCGGGCGGGATCGTCAGACCCTTGGCCACCGCCGGCCGCGCGAGAAACGCCTGCAGCACCCGCTCGACCTCGGGGTAGTCGCTGAAGCCCACGAGGTCGCCCGCGCCGTAGAAGCCCACGAGGTTGCGCACCCACGGGAAGGTGGCGATGTCGGCGATGGTGTATTCGGTGCCCATGATCCAGTCGCGCCCCGCCAGGTGCTGGTTCAGCACGCCGAGCAGGCGCTTGGTCTCGGCGGCATAGCGGCCCAGCGGGCGCTTGTCCTCGATCTCCTTTCCGGCGAACTTGTGGAAGAAACCGAGCTGGCCGAACATCGGGCCGATGCCGCCCATCTGGAACATCAGCCACTGGATCGTCTCGTAGCGCCGCGCCGGGTCGGCCGGCAGGAAGCGGCCGGTCTTCTCCGCCAGGTAGATCAGGATCGCGCCCGACTCCCACAGCGCCAGCGGCTGGCCGCCGGGGCCGTTCGGGTCGAGGATGGCGGGGATCTTGTTGTTCGGGTTGAGCGAGAGGAACTCGGGCGTGAGCTGGTCGTTGGTGTCGAAGGCCACGCGGTGCACTTCGTAGGGCAGGGCGAGCTCCTCCAGCAGGATCGACACCTTCACGCCGTTGGGCGTGGGCAGGCTGTAGAGCTGCAGGCGGTCGGGGTGCGAAGCGGGCCACTTGCGGGTGATGGCGAATGCGGACAGATCGGTCATGGGACATTCCTTTCGCCGAGCACATTAGCAGCTTGACCGCCGGCCGTGGTCGCGCGCTACGATGACCCCATTGCAGACCCCCAAGAGGAGACACCGCCATGCCCATCACCAAAGGTTTTCGCGCCCTCGTTGACGAGGCCACCGCCCAGATCACCACCTACTCGGTCGAGCAGGTCCGCGCGCGTCTGGGCAGCGACCCCACGCTGCAGGTGGTCGACATCCGCGATCCGCGCGAACTCGAACGAGAAGGCACGGTGCCCGGCTGCGTGCACGCGCCGCGCGGCATGCTGGAGTTCTGGGTCGACCCCGAGTCGCCGTACTACAAGCCGGTGTTCGGCGACGAGAGCAAGGAGTTCGTGCTGTTCTGCGGCGCGGGCTGGCGCAGCGCGCTGGCGACCAAGGCGCTGCAGGACATGGGCATGACCAACGTCGCCCACATCGACGGCGGTTTCGGCGCCTGGGCCAAGGCCGGCGCGCCGGTCGAAACCCTCGAAGCCCACAAGGCCGCGAGCAAGGCTGCGCGGGGATGAGCGCCGCCGGGCCGCTCCCAAGGCGCTCAGCCCCGCAGCGCGGAGCGCGGAGGGCCGTCCAGTGAGCGTGTCTCCGACCGGCGCCTGCCCCTGCGGCCGGCGCGATGCGCGCGGCAAGGCGCTGGCCTACGCAGACTGCTGCGGCCGATACCTCGATCACGACACCCCGGCGCCCGACGCCGAGAGCCTGATGCGCTCGCGCTACAGCGCCTTCGTGCTCGACCGGGCCAGCTACCTGCAAGCGAGCTGGCACGCCAGCACACGACCGGCCGACCTGTCGCTGGAGGCCGGGCAGAAGTGGCTGGGGCTGGAGGTGAAAGCCCATCGCGCGATCGATGTCGACCATGCCGAGGTCGAGTTCGTCGCGCGCTCGCGCATCGCCGGACGCGGCGTGCGCCTGCACGAGACCAGCCGCTTCGTGCGCGAGGGCGGGCGCTGGTTCTACGTCGACGGCGACCTGCACTGAGCGGGGGAGGCACCCGACCTTCGTCGGGTGTTCCGCGCCCCCACCGGCTTCTACACTTCACCCCTGGATCGTTTTCATGGGGAGTGTTCATGTCGTTCGTGCGCGTGCGCCAGTGGCTGGTGCGGGGTGTCTGGTTGGTCGGTGCGGGTCTGGCGCTGGCCGGTTGCGGGGGAGGCTCTTCGTCCGGCGCGGGCGGTGAGACGGAAGTCCGGGCTGCGGTCGTGTCGCCCGCCGAGCAGGCCGTGATCGCCGAGGGTGCGCGGCTGAACGCTGCCGAATTGCAGCGGGCCGCCAACGGCGAGGACACCGCTTCTGCGGGCACTCACACGACCACGGCAGCCACCGGTCTGACGCCCAAGGTCGCCGCGGCCGACACCCGCGTCGCCGTGTTCCGCTTCTTCAACACCGCGACCGGCACCCACTTCTACACCGCCAGCGTGGAAGAGCGCGACCGCATCATCGCCACCCTGCCGGTGCTGCACTACGAAGGCCCGGCGTTCTACGCCAGCAGCGCCGCCAACACTGCGCTCAGCCCGGTCTACCGCTTCTACAACCGCACGGCCGGCGTGCACTTCTACACCATCAGCGAAGACGAGAAGAACAGCATCATCGCCAACCTGCCGCAGTACACCTACGAAGGGCCGGCCTACCACGCGAGCAAGGTCGCGGGCGAGAACATGCTCAAGCCGCTGTTCCGCTTCTACATCCTGAGCAAGGGTGTGCACTTCTTCACCGCCAGCAGCGCCGAGGCCGACAGCATCAAGGCCAACCTGCCGGACTACAAGTACGAAGGCATCGCCTACTACGTGCTGCTAGGACCGACCGAGAACGCACCCGGCAAGATCTACATGGGCTTGTCGGCACCGACCACCCAGGCGACGGCCATCACGCAGACCAGCAATCAGGGCGCGGCCGGCTACGCCTATGTCACCAACTACTTCTTCAGCAATGCGAGCCAGTCGGGAGCGATCTATTTCAAAGACCAGGCCAGCCCGCGGACCTACCAGATCAAGATCCTGAGTACGACCGTGACCAATGCAGGCAGCAAGGTCTCGGCGCTGAACGTCCAGGGCAACCTGGGCTATGGCTACCAGGGTGACGCGTCATTCTCCGCCGAGCCCTCACAGATGACGGCGCGCCATGTCAAACCCGTGCCCGGCAGTGGCAATATGAGCTACGCCTCCGTGGAGGCGCCGACGACGCAGACGGCCTACCTCAACCTGCTCAACCAGCAGGGCGCATCCGGTTTCCGTTATCTCGGTCCGCTGACTTACCCGCCCATCACCAGCCTGTTTTTCGAGAAGAGCAGCCAGCGGCCCGGCCCGTTCACCTACCGAATCGTGGCGTCCACCACGACCGCCGCGGCCTTCGAGACCCAGGCCAACACCCAAGGCGCTGAGGGGTATGCGTACAAGGGACCACTCTCGGTGGGCGGCACGAGCTACAACCTTTACGCCAAGGACGGCGGCAAGTTCGCGGTGTTCAGCTACAAGACCGCCGTGCTCAACAGCGCCTCCAACATGTCCACCGTGGTCGATACGCTCAACGTCGAAGGCGCCAAGGGCTACTACTGGTTCGGTCCGATGAACTTCAGCGCCTCGGCGACCACCTATTCGATTTACTACAAGGGCAACTACGTCTGCCCGCCGCTGGGCGGCTGCTCGACGCCCGATGGCCTCTGAATCCCCGGCAGCCAGGCCGAGAGCACCGCATGCAGATCGCCGGCGTCGACCGGCTTGCGCAGCACCAGGTAGCCCTCGGCCTCGGCCTCGCGCAGTTCGGGCGAGTCGAACTCGCCGCTGACCATCGCGCCGCTGGCGCCGGGGCAGCGCTCCAGCAAGGCGCGCAGCAGGTCGAAGCCGCTCTCGCCGGAGCGCAGCCGCTGGTCACACAGGATCGCGTCCGGCAGGAACCCCTGGTCCAGCGCGTCCTGCGCCTGTGCGCCCGAGGCCACGCAGCGGGCCTTCACGCCCCAGCTCTCCAGCAGCGCCGACCAGGCCGCCAGCACGGCCGGGTCGTCGTCGATCACGAGACAGCGGCCGGCGGGATGCGCCGCCGCGACCGCGTCCGGTGAAACCATCGGCGGGCGCGGCGTGGCGCCTCCGTCGGGCAGTTCCAGCGCCGGCAGCCGCAGCCAGAAGCACGAGCCCTTGCCCAGCCGCGACCGGAAGCCATGTGTGGCGCCCATCAGCCGCGCGCAGCGCGCCACCACCGCCAGGCCCAGCCCGTGCCCCGCGCTGTCCATGCGCCAGGCGTGCTCGCTGCGGAAATAGGGGCTGAACACCCGCGGCTCCTCGTCGGCGGCGATGCCGATGCCGGTGTCCCAGACCTCGATCAGCCAGTCGCCACCACGCCGCCGCACGCCCAGCAGCACCTTGCCGCGCGGCGTGTAGCGGATCGCGTTGTGCGTCAGGTTCACCAGCGCCTGCCGCAGCAGCACCGGGTCGACCACCACGGCCGCGCCGCGCCGGGGCAGCCGCAGCCGCAGCGTCAGGCCGGCCAGCGTCGCCTGCTCGCGGAACATGCGGGCCAGTTCGCCCATGACCGGCTGCAGCGCGACCGGCACGGCGCGCGACGGTGCCTGCCCGGCCTCCAGCTTCGACAGGTCCAGCAGCGCGTTGAACAGCTGGCTCATCGCGTTCATGCTGCTCTTGAGGTCCGCCAGCAGCGGCGTGAGGGCGGCGTTCTGGTTGCGCAGGCCGATCGCCTCGACCATCAGCGACATCGCGTGCACCGGCTGGCGCAGGTCGTGGCTGGCGGTCGCGAGGAACAGGTTCTTGTCCTGCAGTGCCGCTTCGGCCACGCGCTTGGCGTCGAGCAACTCGCGGTTGGCCCGGCGGGTGCGCCGGTAGAGCGCGAACACGACACCGCCGCCCAGCAGCAGCAACGCAGCGCCCGCGGTCAGCGCGATCTGCTGCATGCGCCGGGTCCGCAGCTCGGCGTCCTGGACACGGTTCTCCTGCGCCAGCTGCTCGATCTGCCGCTGGCGCTGCACCGCGTCGAACTGGCTCTGCAGCCCGGCCACCGCCTGCTCGCGCTCGATGCGGAACAGTTCCTTCGCCAGCGCCTGCTGTTCGCGCGTGGTCTCGACCGCCTCGCGGTAGCGGCCGGCCTGCGCGTACATGCGCGCCAGCTCGTCGAGCAGCGTCTCCTCCATCGTCTTCGCGCCCGCGCCGTGCAGGAAGGCCAGCGCCGCCCGCACCTCGGCCACGCCGGCCTCCACCTGGCCCTGGCCCATGAGCGAGAAGCCGAGGTTGGCCTGCGACAGCGCCGCGCCGCCGAGGTCGCCGGCTTCCTGGTACTTCGCGCGGGCCTGGCGCATCACCGGCCCGGCCAGCGCGTATTCCTTGCGCAGCAGGTGGATGTCGCCGATGTTGTTCAGCGCCGCGGCCTGCAGCGCCACCAGGCCCGAGCCGCCCGCGATCTGGAGCGCGGACCGGTAGGCCGCCAGCGCCCGGTCCTGGTGACCCATGCCCGATTCCACATTGCCGCGGTTGAGCTGCAGGGTGCCGCGGGCCTGGGTGGCGCCCAGAGTCTGGGCGAGCGCGTCGGCGTCGGCGATCGCCTGCAGCGCCTTCTCGCCGTTCTTCATCGCCATGTAGACCAGCGCCAGCTGCACCCGCGAGCGCAGCAGCGAGGCCTGCGCCTGCTCCGGCCGGGCGCGGGCGTGGTCCATGCTCTGGAGGATGTTGGCCAGCGCCGGTTCGAACTGGCCGGTCGAGTTCTGCAGGCCGCCCAGCATCAGGTGGTAGACCCACAGCGCCTCCGCGCTGCCGCTGCGCAGCGCCACCGGCGCCATCTGGCGGAGCTTTTCCAGCGCGCCGCCGGTGTCGCCATTGGCCGCCATGCGGTGGGCGACCGAACCGGTGGCGAGCACCAGGGCCACGTCGTCGCGCCGCTCCTGCGCCAGCGCCATCAGGCGCCTGGCCGCCGCATCGGCCTGTTCTGTCTGTCCGGTGTCCGACGCGAGGCCGACCAGCAGACTCAGGTAGGTGCGCTGCACCTCGACCGACGGCGAGGCCTCGAACGCCGCTGCCTGGGCACGCAGCGAGCGCAAGGCGCGGCCGCTGTCCTGCAGCGCCAGCGTCTGCAGCGCGTCCAGGGCCTGCAGCTCCTGCGTTTGCGCCTGCGCGGGCTGGCCCGCCAGCAGCGCCAGCGCGACGGCCAGCGCCAGAGCGGTGGGGCGGATCACGGCAGCTCCACGCGCCGGCCGCGCAGCGCGGTGATCGCCTCGACCCGGTTGCGCACGCCCAGCCGCTCCAGGATGCCGGTCACGTGTTCCTTGACCGTGCTCTCGGTGATGCCCAGCTCGGAGGCGATGCGCTTGTTGGGCAGGCCGCGCAGGATCAGCCGCAGGATGTCGCCCTGCCGCGGCGTCAGGCCCAGCTCCTGCGGCGACACCGCCCAGGCCTTGGGCGCGGGCGCGGCCGGTGGCGTCGCGAGTTCGGGGCCGAACCACTGCCCGCCGCCCATGACCGCCTTGAGCGCCGCGCCGAACTGTTCGGGTGAGGCCTGCTTGTGCACGAAGCCCCGGGCGCCGGCCGCGCGCACGCGCCGCGCGATGCCCGGGTCGTCGTCGCCGCTGACCGCGATCCAGGGCGAGGCCGGGCAGTCGCGCACCCACTGCTCCAGAAACGGCAGGCAGTTGCCGTGCGCCAGCCACACATCGGCCACCAGCATCGCCGGGTCTCCCTTCTCGCTGCGCAGCTGCAGCACCTCCGACCACTGCGTCGCCACCGACACCGGCATCTGCGGCGCGATCGACTGCAGGTACTGCGCCATGCCGCGGCCGACCAGCGGGTGGTCGTCGAGCACGATGGCGTAAGGGGCTGGGCTGGTCATGGCGGGGTGGTGGGCGACAAACATCGTACCGCCCGCGACCCGTTTTCCGGAGGGTGTCTCCCCCTCCTTCGGTAGGGTTCTCCGGCGCCGGGTTCGCGCACAGAATCCGCCCCCTCCGCAGACCTTCGCGACGACGCCATGAACACCCGCCCCCTTCGACACCTTCCCCTGACCACGGTCCTCCTGCTCGCGCTCGGCGGCTGCGCCGCCACCATCGACCAGGGCGGCATCGACCAGCGCACCTCGCTCGCCATCGGTCGCGAGGTCGGCACCTTCACCATCTCCGACCGCAGCGAAGAAAGCGGCGGCCGCATCAACTACACCGTCAAAGCCAGGGACGGCGCGGTCTTCAAGTGCTACCTGTATTCGGCCACCGGTTTCCAGCGCGCCATGAGCCTGGGGCAGACGCCGCACTCCGACGCCATCTGCACGCCGTTCGGCAAGCCCGGCGCCGCCGCCGCACCCGCCGCCCCGGGCGGACAGTGCAACGCCCTGCTGAAGGCCGCCGGCCGCTGCTGAACCGGCCCGGGAGCGCCGCCGCCCGTGGTCCAATCGGGGCCATGAAATTCGACGCGGTTCTGTTCGATTGCGACGGCGTGCTGGTGGACAGCGAGCCGATCACCAATGGCGTCTTGCGCCAGATGCTCAACGAGGCCGGCTGGCCGCTTACACAGGCCGAGTGCGAACGCATCTTCATCGGCAAGGCGGTGCGCGACGAGCGCACGCGCATCGAGCTGGAGACCGGCCAGCCGCTGACCGATGAGTGGATGCGCGCCTTCTACGAACGGCGCAACCAGCGGCTGATGGCCGAGCTGCAGGCGGTGGCCGGGGCGCTGGATGCGGTGGTCGCCGCGCACCGCCACACCGCCGGCCGCATCGCCTGTGCCTCGGGCGCCGACCGGCCCAAGGTCGTGATGCAGATCGGCATGGCCGGCATGGCGCCGTACTTCGAAGACCGCATCTTCAGCGGCCACGACCTGCCGCGCTCCAAGCCGCACCCCGACGTCTACCTCGCCGCCGCCGCGCACCTGGGTGTCGACCCCGCGCGCTGCCTGGTGGTCGAAGACACGGCGACCGGCGTGCAGGCCGGCCTGGCGGCCGGGGCGACCGTCTGGGGCTACTGCCAGCATGGCGACGGCCGCGCGTTCCAAGGCCTGCCGGTGGCGCGCGTGATGCACCACATGGGCGAGCTGGCCGCGGCGCTCTGACGGGCTCAGGCCTGCAGCGCGCCGATGATCAGCTGCACCAGCTCGCCACCTTCGGGCGTGGCCCAGGTGCCAGCCAGTTCGGCGATCAGCTGGTTGGTGGTGGTGATCGTGGCGCCGTGGCGTTCCATGCGGCGCAGCGAAATCTCGTCGGCCAGCAGGGTGGGTGAGCCGCCTGCATCGGCCACCACCTGCACCTCGTAACCCTGGTCGATCAAGGTCAGCACCGGATAGACCGTGCACACGTCGTTGGTCACGCCGGCGACGATCAGCTTCTTGCGACCTGTGGCCTTGACGGCGGCAGCGAAGTTGGCGTCGTCCATGGCGTTGACGATGCCCATGCGCTTGACGCGTTTCTCAAACGCTGCGGGCAGGGACGTCTGCAGCTCGGTCAGCAGCGGACCCTGTGTGTATTCCTCCATGCTGGAGGTCAGCACGGTGGGGATGTTCAGGATGCGGGCGGTTTCGGCCAGCATCACGGCGTTGCGCTTCATCGCGTCGAACGAGATGGACTTGACCCAGCCCATGGTGCCGACCTGGTGGTCGATCAGCAGGATGGCGGTGTCGTGGGCGGTGAATCGGTTGAAAGACATGAGAGAACTCCAAAAATAGTGGCGGCGTGCTGGCCGCCGAAAGAGGGCCTGTGCGCCGGCCCCGATGGCGATTGAAAGTGGTTGAAAAATCAGAGCTGACCGAAGTCGCCGCGGCGGTAGGCTGTCATCGCGTGGACCAGCGCTTCGGGCGAAGCCAGCGCCATCGGCCCTTGCCAATAGACCGGCTGGTCCAGCGGCGTGCCGGCGAACAGCGCGACCTGCGCCGCGCCCTGCGTGGCCTGCAGCCGGATGACTTGGGCATCAGGTCCTGCCGTCATCACCGGCACCGGCGCGCCGCCGGCCTCGGCCTGTCCGTCGTTCACCGTCAGGCGCCCAAAGATCGGCAGCACGAAGGCGGTCTGTCCGGCTGGCACCGGCACGCTCAGCTCGGCGCCGGCCTCCAGCGTCATGTCGAGCAAGAGCACTTCGGTCGGCGGCCTCAGCGGCGAGCGCTGGCCGCCAAAAGCACCCAGCGGCACGCGCACCTTGGCGCCCGGGAGCGTCACCACCGGCACGTCCTGCGGCGCCAGGGCCAGCGCGAAGGGCGCGTCGCCCTGCTTCTCTCGCGGCAGGTTCACGAAGATCTGCAGCATGTGCACGGTCTTGCCGGGCTCGGCCGGGTTCTCCTCGTGCACCACGCCGCGGCCCGCGGCCGTCCAGTGCAGGCCACCGGGCAGGATTTGCTGGCGTCCGCCGAGCGAGTCGCGGTTGTTGATCCAGGTCTCCGAGTCCAGGAACAGGTAGGACACGGCCGAGAAGCCGGCGTGGGGATGGGGCGGAAACGTCGGCCCGCTCATCCAGGCGTGGTCAATGCCGAGGAACGGGTTGGTCAGTTCGCCCGCGTGCAGCCCGAAGGCGCGGAACTGGCTGCCGTGGCGCATGGGTTGCAAAGGTGCAAGAGCGGTCATGGTGATCTCCTCAGACCGTTGCGGTCGCGCCGAGCGCGGCGTAGTCGGTGTAACCCTGCGCGGTACCGCCGAAGAAGGCGTTGCGGTCGGCTTCGTTCATGGGCTCGTTGGCTTTGAGGCGTTCGACGAAGTCCGGGTTGGCCAGCACCATCTGGCCGTAGGACTCCAGCTCGGCCAGGCCGGACGCCACATCGGCGCCGATCTGCTCGCGTGGGCGGCTGGGCCGGTTCAGGATCAGCGTGCCCTTCCACAACTGGCGGATGTCTGCCAGCGGCGCGTCGTTGCCCAGGTGCATGAGGTGCAGGTAGGCCAGGCCGAGCTGGTTCAGTTCGGTCACGAGGTGGCGGTACAGCGCCGGGCCTTCGTCGCCTTCGTCAATGCCCCACATGGCCGTGCCGGGTGAGAGGCGGATGGCCGTGCGGTCCGCGCCGATCTCCTGGGCCACGGCGGTGGCGACTTCGATCGCGAAGCGCACGCGGTTCTGGATGGTGCCTCCGTAGGCGTCGGTCCGGGTGTTGGCGCTGGGCGCGAAGAACTGCTGGATCAGGTAGGCGTTGGCGCCGTGGATTTCGACTCCGTCGGCGCCGGCTTCGATGGCGCGGCGGGCCGCGTGGCGGAAGTCCTGCACGGTCTGGTGCACCTCGTCGGTGGTCAGGGCGCGCGGCACCGGAATGTCCTGCATGCCGGTGGGCGTGAACATGGGTGTGCCGGGTGCGATGGCCGAGGGCGCGACGCCGGGGCGGTGGTGCGGCGTGTTGTCCGGGTGGGACATGCGGCCCGCGTGCATGAGCTGGATGAAGACATGGCCGCCGCGGGCGTGCACAGCGTCGGTGGTCTGCTTCCAGCCGGCCACGTGCGCGTCGGTGTAGATGCCCGGGGTGCTGAGGTAGCCCTGGCCGTCGTCCGAGGGCTGGGTGCCTTCGGTCACGATCAGGCCGACGCTGGCGCGCTGGGCGTAGTAGGTGGCGGCCAGTTCGCCCGGCGTGCCGTCGGCCTGGGCGCGCGAACGGGTCATGGGCGCCATGACCAGGCGGTTGGAGAGGGTGGCGCGGCCGACGGTGACGGGTGCAAACAAGGGGCGGGTGTTCATGGTGTTGTCCTCTGGGTTGAAGCGATGGAGTGATCTTCTTTGAATCCATTGATGGGATAAAGACGGCACAATGGATTTCATTGATCCACCAATGCAGCAATCAAGATGAACCTGCTCAACGACATGGCGCTGTTCGTGGAAGTGGCGCGGACCATGAGCTTTCGCCGCGCGGCCGAAGCGCTGGGCATGCCCAACTCCACCCTGTCTCGGCGCGTCAGCGCGCTGGAAAAAGCCATCGGCCTGCGGCTGCTCCACCGCACCACGCGCAAGCTGGAGCTGACCGAAGCCGGGCAGCTGTACTACGAGCGCAGCCAGCGCATCGTTCAGGAAGCGCGGCTCGCGCACGAGCAGCTGGGCGAGTTGCTGGCGCAACCGAGCGGCGTGCTGCGCGCTTCGCTGCCGGTGGACTTTGCGTCCACTTACCTGGCGCCGCTGATCGCGGAGTTCTCACGCCTGTACCCAGGCATCCGCTTCGAGTTCGACCTCACGCCTCGACGGGTCGATCTGGTGTCCGAGCCCTTCGATGTCGCCATCCGCATGGGCGAGTCGCAGGATTCCAGCCTAGTCGCCCGCCTGCTGGCGCGCCTGCCGACGCACCTCTACGCGTCGCCGGCTTACCTGCAGCGCGCCGGTGAACCGCGGTCGCCGGACGAACTGGCGGGGCACGAATGCATCTGCTTTCGCAGCGGCAAGCCCCCGGTCTGGAAACTCTTTCGCGTGGGCGAGACCGTGCCGGTCGAGGTGGCTGTGAGCGGGCGCTTCCAGCTCAACAGCGTGGGCATGATGCGGCAACTGGCCGTGCAGGGCCTGGGCGTGGTCGGACTGGCCGACGCCATGGCCGACGACGATGTGGCCACCGGCCGCTTGCGCCGCGTGCTGCCCGACTGGCAGGGTCCGAGCGCACCGGTGTACGCCATCACCGAAACGCGACTGCTGCCCGCCAAGACGCAGCGCTTCATCGAGTTCCTGCGCGATCGGCTGGGGCAGGCGTGAGCAGGGCCGCTCTGCGGTACAAAGGCGGCATGCCCCACGCCCACCTCTCCCGCCGCCACCTCCTGATCCACACCGCCGCGCTGCCGCTCGCCACACTCGGGGCCGGCCTCGGCCTCGCCGGCTGCGCCACCGTCGACAAGCCCAGCGTGCACGCGCGCCTGCTGGGCAAGTCCATCACCGTCATCAGCACCCTGGGCACGACGCTGCGCCTGACCTGGCGCGGCACCACCGTGTTCAACAACGAGCAGGGCGAAGCCTTCGTGCCCGACTGGGGCTTCAAGGCCCAGCTCGAAGCTGCCACCGTCGAACAGCTCAAGGCCTCGGGCCGCTTCTCCAGCGTGCAGCGCGCCACGATCACCGCGACCCGCCGCGAAGAAGCGCTCAAGGAACTGAAGGAACTCAAGACCCCGACCGACCACGTGCTGCTGATTTCGGGCGCGATGTCGGGCGACTCGATCTGGGGCACGCAGGAAGGCTTCGCCGGTCTGGGCATCGCGCAGCGCAGCTTCCTCGCGCTCGACTCGCAGTCGGCCGCGCACGTCTCGCTGCGCGCCGACCTGCTGGTGCCCAGCACCTTCGGCGCCGTGCTCGGCGAAGCCACCGTCGCCACCGCCCAGCGCGTGCCCGCCCCGGCCCTGCTGCGCGGGCCGCGGCTGAACGACAGCAACGCAGCAGCGGCCAGGGAGTCGCTGAAGGTGCAGATCGATGCGGCGGTGCGCAGTCTGGTGACGCAGCTGGGCTTGCATGAGGCGCCGGCGGGGGCTGCGACTGCGCCGGTCGCTCGGCCTGCGGCGGCTCCTGCGGTGCAGCCGGTCAATGCGCCGGTCGATGCAAGGCCGGTGACGGCGCCGAATGTGGAAGGGCGGGGGATTCCGGCGCCTGCTGGGCGGTAGTTGCTCGCGCTACGGCAAAGGCAGCTTGGACCGCTTTCGGCCATGAGCAGCCTTCGCGCTCAGCTGATGAAGCAGTCGCTCAACGTTCGACGTAAGGGGCTGGCCGCAGGCCAGTCCCCTTGACGTAGCGGTTAGGCCCCCGGCCTGGGTGTGGCGCTTGCCTGCGGTAGGTTTCAGTGAACTTGATCATCTTCTTGGGCTTCCGGTGGCCACTGATGGAACACATAGCATTCGCCATCGGCTGCCGCCTGATCAAACCACGCCAGCCAATCAGGGTCTTCGAGGTCACTTCGTTCGACGAAGACCGGGCCGTCTTCCACGGACAAGACTTCCCATCCGTTGTCTTGAAGACTGTTGGCGGCAAGTTGCCGTGCGGCATCTTCGGATTCGGCTTCCACGAAACAGTTCGCGACGGCTCCCCCAACAGAAGAGAAGTGTTGGCTATCGGGTTGTGGGCGTACTTCGAATTGAATGAAGAGCATCTGAAATCAACTCTTGGAGCCTAAGGATGGTGTTCAAAACACGTTTAGCGCCAGCCGATAGCGGGCGGCTTGCCACGACATGAAACAGCGCGACTCGGAATCAGCGAATTCAACGCAGTTTCTGCGTTTGCACCGCCCGTTT
>NZ_JBPZHA010000023.1:0-20788 GCF_051857515.1 Hydrogenophaga sedimenti | reverse complement strand
CGAACAGGACAGTGAAACGCCTTTGCGCCGATGATAGTGCGGGTTCCCGTGTGAAAGTAGGTCATCGTCAGGCTTCTATTGAAGCCGTCAGAACCCCCAAGTACCTTGTGCTTGGGGGTTTTGTTTTTTGCGCGAAAGAAAGAGGTTGCAAACCGGTGTTGCGTTGCAGTTCTTGCGCACGCGTCAGCGGTTCAAAACATGTTCACCCTCCAGCTGGAGGGCTTGGACGCGTTCAAGCTCCAGCAGCAACTGATCCAGCCAGGCAGATCCGCTGTCCTCGGGCTCGGGCGGCATGGCCTGGCGCAGATAGGGCGTGTGAAGGGCCCATTCCAACAGCGCAGCCCGAGTGATCCGTTGCCATTCCAGCAAACGGAACTTGATCAGCACTTTCTGGGCATGCCGCAGGTGCTGGGCGGGTGATTCCCGAAACCTGGCCAGGCGGCTTCGAGCGCGGACCATCGCTTCCCCGACGTCGTCAAACAGCGACCCGTGGCCCGGAATGACGACCGCGGGCTCCAGCGACTCGATCAGGTCGAGTGTCTCGGCGACTTCATCGAAGGCGGACTCGCCTTCGAGCTCCGGAAACACCACACCGAAACCGTTCTGCCACAGCGCATCGGCCGAGATCAGCACACGCTCATCTTCCTGATAGAGGACGATGGCATGAGGATCGTGGCCTTTGGCGCCGTGAACGTGCCAGATATGGCTTCCCAGGCGAAGAGCACTGCCGGGAAGCAGCAAACCGTCCACCGCAAAACGCGGGCATTGCTGGCCGGTGGGGGTGTAGCTCAGTGCATCCATGTCCCAGCGCTCGACGGCGGCCGCCTGCCCGGGAGGAATGTGCGTCTTCATCCCGGGAAAGCGGGCCTGCAGCGCGGCATTGCCACCACAGTGGTCGCTGTGCAGGTGGGTGTTGAGCAGCAGGTCCAGAGGCCTTCCCCGGAGCAGATTGGTGACCAGATCGACGGTCTGGTGCGCATGGCTGGCGTAGCCGGAGTCGATCAGGGTCGAGGGGCCTTCGTTGCCCAGAATCAGGATGTTGTTGGAAGAAAGCCAGCCCCGCTCGAGCACCGCCACTCCGAGTCGTTCGAGGCGCCCGGCCATTTCATGGCTTGTCATGCGACCCGCCCTCAACCGACAGGGCGCAAGGCCCGCCGCAGGATCTTGCCCACATTGCTCTTGGGCAACTCGTCGCGGAATTCGATGTACTTGGGGCGCTTGTAGCCCGTGAGGTTGTCGTGGCAAAAGCGCGCCACGTCTTCCTCCCGAAGGGTCGGGTCGCTGCGCACGACAAACACCTTCACCGCTTCGCCTTGTTTGGCGTCGGCGACCCCGATGGCCGCGCATTCGAGCACGCCGGGACACAGCGAAATCACGTTCTCGAGTTCGCTCGGGAAGACATTGAAGCCGGACACCAGGATCATGTCCTTCTTGCGGTCGACGATGCGCGTGTATCCCCGCTCGTCCATGATGCCGACGTCGCCGGTGCGCAGGAAGCCGTCGGCGGTGAACGCGCGCTCGTTCTCGGCGTCCTGGCGGTAGTAGCCCTGCATGACGTTGGGGCCGCGGATGCAGATTTCCCCGGAATCGCCCAGTGGCAGGCTGTTGCCGTCGTCGTCCTTGATGGCGACATCAATGCCCGGCAAGGGCAGACCGATGGTGCCGCTGAACGTGCGGCTGACCACCGGATTGTTGGTGCCGATCGCGCAGGTTTCGCTCATGCCCCAGCCTTCGATCATGGGACAGCCCGTGACTGAGAGCCACTGCCTGGCGGTGCCTTCGGACGCGGCCATGCCGCCAGCCTGGGACATCAGCAACGGCGAGAAGTCCAGCTGCCGGAACTGCGGGTTCTGCAGCAAGGCGTTGAACAGCGTGTTGACCGCCGGCAGCAGGTGGAACGGGCGTCTTTTCAGTGTCTCCACGAAACCCGGAATGTCGCGCGGGTTCGGGATCAGCGTCATGTGCCCACCCCAGCGGATGGCCAGCAGCGACAGCGTCAGCGCGAAGATGTGGTACAGCGGCAGCGCGGCAATGGCGTTGATGTTGCGCACATCACCGATCTTGCCCAGCGCCGGTCGGAACCAGGCTTCGGCCTGCAGGGTGCCGGCGATGACGTTGCGGTGGGTCAGCACCGCGCCCTTGGACAGTCCCGTGGTGCCGCCCGTGTATTGCAGGAAGGCGATGCTGTCGTGGTCTGCCGCGCAGGGCCGCAAGGGAAGGGCACTGCCTTCGGACAGGGCCTGCCGGAAACCGACGATCGTGCGCGGCCCCGCCGCACCGTCCACCGGCAGCCGGAACGGCGGCACCATCTTTGCCAGGTGTCGCACGGCAAAGCTGATCCAGCGGCCATACCAGAAGCCCAGCAGGTCGCCCATGCTGGCCACCACCACGTGCCTCACCTGCGTGTGGTCAATGACCTCTTCCAGCGTTGCCGCGAAGTTTTCCAGGATCACGATCGCTTCCGCGCCAGAATCCTTGAGCTGGTGTTCGAGCTCGCGGGCCGTGTACAGCGGATTCACGTTCACCACCGTGTAGCCAGCGCGCAGGACCGCGGTCATCGTGACCAGGAACTGCGGAATGTTGGGCAGCATCACCGCCACGCGGGCGCCCGCCGGCAAGCCACGCGCCTGCAGCCAGGCGCCCAGCGCCGCGCTGTGCTCGTCGAGCTCGCCATAGCTCATCCAGCGCTCCATGCAGACGCTCACCGGGCGGTCGGCGTGGCGCTTGAGCGATTCCTCGATCAGGGCGGTCAGGGAGCGGAACTGGGACGGGTCGACGCCGTGGGGAACGCCTTCGGGGTAGTGCGCCAGCCAGGGGCGCGCGGTGGTGGTGTCCGGGGTTGCAAAGTCCATGCGTCCATTCTGACCGTGGCCGCCGCGCCGACGCTCAGGGGCAGCCCTAGGGCCGTGTCGCGCAAAGCTCAGCGTCCAGCGCCGCGCAGCAGGTGTCCAGATCTTGGTCGAACAATGCGTCGATCCAGTGCCGTTCGCGTTCGCCAATGGTCGCGAGGAAGCTGTGCGCATCGCCCAGTGCCCCGAAGGCCGTGAACCCGCGTTCGAGGAACTGCTGCAAGGCCGCGAGCCCGGCGGCCTGGGCGGGGCGCCGCATCATCTTCAGTGCCATCAGCAGGGACTTGCTGCGGGTCAGCCGCTGCAGCTCGGCGCCCATGTGCTGCACCACGGCCAGTTGCCGCTCGCGCGCATCGCGCCGACCGGTGAGGCGCCAGGCGCGCGCATAGCGCCGGGTGTCTGCTTCGCGGTCACCGATCGCGAGCCAGTGCGAAGCCATGGTGTGGTCCAGCGACTCGGTCAGCGCATGCATCTCCGCCAGGTCGACCGCCAGCTCGGTCACGGCGTCTGGAAACAGCCGCTCCAGCGCGCCGGCGATGCGCCCGAACTGCGCATCGCGTTCGGCGAAGTCGTGGTCGCCGTAGAGCTCGTCCAGAAAGAACCGCGCCGCCGGCCCCTGGACCGGACTGGCCAGGAAGTCGGTGTAGCTCGCGCGAAAACGCCGGGCCTGCCACTGTTTGACGGCCGAGACCGCTGCACCCAGACCCTCCCCCCGCGCCTGTTCGCGCAGGGCACTCACGGAGCACAGCTGGGCCCGGATGCGGTCCGCGGCCGGCAAGGATTCGTTCATGGAAACGCCAGTCTACCCAGACCGGACAGCCGGCTCCCGGGAGGACGCTCTAGTGTGGTCGCCTCGGTCGCGGACACGGCATGCGATAGTCGCTGCATGTCCTCCATCCCTCTTGCCGGCAGGCCGGTGATTCACCGCGCGTCGCGCCTGGCGCGGCTGCAGCAGCGTGTGGCCCTGGCGACCTTGTTGGCCCTGGTGGTCTGGCTGTACTGGAGCTGGGGCCGTCCCTGGGTGCAGGTGCTGGGCGGCGTGCTGGTGCTGGGCTTTGGCTACGCCTTTGTGCTTGCCTGGGAGTTTCTGGCGGTGGCGCGGGTCAACCGGCGGGACCCGGCACCCAGGGCCGGCGCGTTCGCGCTGGCATGTGCGTGGTGGACGGAGGTGCGGACGGCACCTCAGGTGTTTTCCTGGCGGCAGCCGTTTCGCTGGCGGGCCTGGCCCGACCACGGTGTCGCTCCCGCGCCGGGACAGACGGCCGTGGTGCTGGTGCATGGATTCGTGTGCAACCGCGGGCTCTGGCTGCCGTGGATGCGCGAACTGACGGTGCGCGGCATTCCCTACACCTCGGTCAACCTGGAGCCGGTCTTCGGCTCGATCGACGACTACATCCCGCAGATCGACGACGCGGTGCAGCGTGCCCAGGCGCTCACCGGCCGGGCGCCGGTCCTGGTCTGCCACAGCATGGGTGGGCTGGCTGGCCGGGCCTGGCGGGCGGCGACCCCAGATGCCGACGAGCGCGTGGCCCACATCGTCACCATCGGTTCGCCGCACCACGGGACCTGGTTGGGCCAGTTCAGCCACGTGCCCAACGGCCGCCAGATGCGGCAGGACAGCCCGTGGCTGCAGGCGCTGCGCGAGCGCGAAGCCCAACGCTGGCCGCAGGGCGCATACGCCGGCTTCACCTGCTGGTACTCCAACGCCGACAACATCGTGTTTCCGGCCTCGACCGCGACCCTGCAGGGCGCCGACAACCGCCACGTACCGGGTCGGCCGCACGTGGCGATGGCCTTCGTGGACGAAGTGCTGGACGGCACGCTCGACCTGGTGGCTCGCGAGACCTGACCGGATCAGCCCACCCGGAAGCCCCCAGGCCCGTTCAGATCACGCCGCGGCGCATCTGGTCGAGCTCCATGGTCTCGAACAGGGCCTTGAAATTGCCTTCACCGAAACCGAGGTTGCCCTTGCGCTGGATGAACTCGAAGAAGATCGGGCCGAGCTGGTTCTCGCTGAAGATCTGCAGCAGCAGCTCGCCCGGCGCGCCGTCGACCAGGATGTTGCGCGCCTTGAGCGCCGCGAGGTCTTCACCGTGGTTCGGGATGCGCTTGGGCAGCAGCTCGTAGTAGGTCTCGCTGGTGTTCAGCAGCTTCAGGCCTTCCATCTGCAGCGCGTCCACCGTGTCGTAGAGGTTGGTCGAGGCCAGCGCGATGTGCTGGATGCCTTCGCCGTGGTAACGGTCCAGGTACTCCTGGATCTGGCCGGGCTTGTCGTTGCCCTCCTCGTTGATCGGGATGCGGATCTTGCCGCAGGGGCTGGTCATGGCCTTGCTCTTGATGCCGGTCTGCTGGCCTTCCAGATCGAAGTAGCGCACTTCGCGGAAGTTGAAGATGCGCTCGTAGAAGCCGGCCCACTCGGCCATGCGGCCCCGGTGCACGTTGTGCGTCAGGTGATCGATGACGGTCAGGCCGTGGCCCACCGGATTCAGCTCGGCGCCGGGCAGCGGGTAGAAATCGACGTCGTAGAAGCCGATGTTGCCGATCTCGCCTTCCTGCGCGCCGTTCTTGCCGCGCCAGCGGTCGATGAAATAGATGATCGAGTCGCCGATGCCCTTGATGGCCGGGATGTTCAGCTCGCCCGGGCCGGCGGCGTTGGCGTAGCCCCAGGCGCCCAGCGAGATCGCGCGCTCATAGGCGGCCTTGGCGTCCTGCACGCGGAAGGCGATGGCGCACACGCTGGGGCCATGCAGGCGCGCGAAACGCTGCGCGAAGCTGTCGGGCTCGGCGTTGATGATGAAGTTGATGCCGCCCTGGCGGTACAGGGTCACGTTCTTGTGGCGGTGGCGGGCGATGGCCTTGAAGCCCATGCGCTCGAACAGGGCGCCCATGGCGACCGGGTCCGGCGCAGCGTATTCGATGAACTCGAAACCGTCGGTGCCCATGGGGTTGTCCCAGGTCGTGAGCGGTGCGGTGGCCGATGTGGGCAGGCTGGCATTCATGGCTGTCTCCTTGTGGGTGAGGTGAAGCGCCACTGTATCGGCGCAGCATGTCACGTTTGCTGCGTTTTGGGGCGTGCTCTGGCGCCTGCTTGCAGGAAAAATGCAAAATGTCGGTCATGGAAGCACTCGACAAGCTGGATCGCCACATTTTGCGCAGCCTGCAGGCGGACGGTCGCGCCACCTACGACCAGATCGCCGAGGCCGTGGGGCTTTCGCCCAGCGCGGTGCTGCGGCGGGTCAAGCGGCTCGAAGAGTCGGGCGTGATCGCCCGCTATGTGGCGCTGGTCAAGCCCGAGGCCGTGGGCCTGGGGCTGACGGCCTGGGTGAACGTGCGGCTGGAAAAGCACAGCGGTGCCGCCAAGCGCAACCCGATGGACGAGTTCCGCGCCAGCGTGCTGGGCTGGCCCGAAGTGGTGGAGTGCGCGGCGCTGACGGGCGAGATGGACTTCCTGCTGCGCCTGGTGGTCGCCGACATGGCCGCCTACTCGCGGTTCATGATGGATGTGCTGCTGCGCCACCCCTCGGTGCAGGACTGCAAGACCAGCTTCGTGATGGACCGCGTCAAGAGCACCACCGCCCTGCCGGTGTGAGTTGCTATCGTTTTTGCTGCATTGCAGCAACACCCGGGCAGGCCGGACCGGTCATCTGTCATCCGTTCATCGGGTTTCTCCGGGTTTAGAGGCGTGCGACCTTGTCGATATAGGGAAAACCCTTATATTTTGCGCCATGTCCACCGAAACCACCGCCTTCTCCGCGCCAGCGCGCCCGGCTCCCGCCGGTGACCCGCCGCATTCGCAGGTCGGCGCCGTGGTGCCGATCCGCACCATTGGTCGGGCACACGCACCGCGCATCCTGGCCCACCTGCTGGCCCTGGACGCGCACGACCGTTACCTGCGTTTCGGCTACTCCGCCAACGACGAGCAGATCGGCCGCTATGTCGAGCAGCTCAACTTCGAGCGCGATGAACTCTTTGGCGTCTTCAACCGCAAGCTCGAACTGATCTCGATGGCGCACCTGGCGTTCTCGGTCGACCCGAACTGCACCAGCTGCGCCGAGTTCGGGGTGTCGGTGTCGAAATCGGCCCGTGGCCGTGGCTACGGCAGCCGGCTGTTCGAGCGTGCCGTGATGCACGCCCGCAACGAAGGCGTGCACCTGCTGTTCATCCACGCGCTGTCGGAAAACACCGCCATGTTGCGCATCGCGCGCAAGGCCGGTGCCGTGATCGAACGCGACGGGCCCGAGAGCGAAGCCCATCTGCGTCTGCCGCCGGCCGACTTCGATTCGCGCGTCACCGAACTGCTCAACGAACAGATCGCCCGCACCGACTACCACTTCAAGGCCCAGGCCAAGCAGTTCTGGAGCGTGCTGGACCTGTTGCAGGAAATCCGCCAGGGTGTGCGCAAGTCCCGCGACGCGATGAAGTGACGGCCCCGCGCGGCGGCAGTGCCCCCCGCCGGTGGCTCCTGTCAAGCGCTTGCGGTATCCTTTGCCGCTGTTCCAACTCCCTTTTCCTCCAGTGGCCGACCACCCTCCCAGTACGGGGCCGCAGCGCAGCCTGCGGCATGAAGACAAACGTGGATTCCTGCAGAAGCTCGCGGAATTCATCCACCCCGGGCCGGATTCCAAGGACGAGCTGATCGAGACGCTCGCCGAGGCCGAGGACAACGACATCATCAACGCCGAGTCGCGCGTCATGCTCGAAGGCGTGATCCGCATCGCCGACATGTCGGCGGGCGATGTGATGGTGGCGGCGCCGCGCATGGATGTGCTCAACATCGACGCGCCCTTCGACGAGCTGCTGCACCTGGTCATCGACACCGCCCACTCGCGCTTCCCGGTCTACGAGGGCGAGCGCGAGAACATCATCGGCATCCTGCTCGCCAAGGACCTGCTCAAGCTGCAGCGCGCGCCCGAGCTCAACATCCGGGCCCTGCTGCGCCCGGCGACCTTCGTGCCGGAGAGCAAGGGCCTGAACGACCTGCTGCGCGAATTCCGCGGCAACCGCAACCACCTGGCGATCGTGATCGACGAGTTCGGCCGCGTGGCCGGCCTCATCACCATCGAGGACGTGCTGGAAGAGATCGTCGGCGAGATCGAGGACGAGTTCGACGTGGCCGAAGACGATGGCGACATCTTCTCGCTGGCCGACGGCACCTGGCGCGTCGGTGGCGACACCGCCATCGAGCGCATCAACGAATCCTTCGGCATCCAGCTGCCCGAAGACGATTTCGACACCATCGGCGGCCTGATCGCCCACACCATGGGCCACGTGCCCAAGCGCGGCGAGGTGCACGAGATCGACGGACTGCGTTTTGTCGTGCTGCACACCAAGGGTGGCGCGGTCAAGTGGTTCAAGGTCATGCCGCTGCCCGCGGGCGCCTGAGCGCACAGTTGCTGCGCCACGCCCCATGCGGAACCTGTTCGGCAACCTCCATCCTCCATCCAGTCTGGCTCCCCTGTCCGGCCTGCCGCCGGGACGCCGTGCGCTCGGGAACGGGCTTTTCTGGTTTCTGGTCTGTCTGCTCGGCGGCGCCTTGCAGGCGGCGGCGCTGGCCTGGCCGCTGAAGTCCTGGCACCCGCCAGGGCTCCTGCCGGGGGAGCCCAGTGGCTGGCTGCAGATCGGTTCGCTGAGCCTGCTGGTGTTCGCGTTGCGGCACGTGCACCGTGTCGGGCAGGCGTTCTGGCGCGGCTGGGTGTTTGCGACCGTCTGGATGGCCGGCAGCCTGTGGTGGCTGTTTGTCTCGATGCATACCTATGGCGGGCTGGCGGCCTGGATGGCGGTGCTGGCCGTGGCGGCGCTGGCCGGCGGACTGGCGCTGTTCTATGCGGTGGCGTCGGTGGCGCTGTGCGCCTGGGCGCCGCGCGCGCGCTGGCTGCAGGCGCTGATGTTTGCGGCGCTGTGGACGCTGGCCGAGCTGGTGCGCGGCCGCTGGCTGACCGGGCTGCCCTGGGGGGCCGGTGGCTATGCGCAGGTCGACCTGATGGCGGCCTGGGCGCCGTGGGTCGGCGTGTACGGCCTGGGCGCGCTGTCGGCGCTGCTGGCGTTCGCGTTCGCGCTGATGGTGCCGGCGGTCTGGGCGTTCGTGCACGGGCGCCTGTTCCCGGTGCTGCCCGGCCCCAGAAGCCAGACGGCACCGGGCGCCGGGGGCGCGGTGTCCTGGGCCAATGCGCTGGCCGGGTTGATGGCGCTGGCCTTGCTGTCCAGCGTGCTGCTGGGTGAGCGCTGGCGCGACCTGTCGCTGCGCGGCACGGCGGATGCCGGTCCGCTGAAGGTCTGGCTGCTGCAGGGCAACATCCCACAGAACGAGAAGTTCGAGACCGGCACTGGCGTCGCCACCGCGCTGTCCTGGTACCCGGCGCAGATTGCCGATGCCGCGCGCGCGCGAAGGGCTGGCGCCGGGCCGGACCTGGTGGTCGCGCCCGAAACCGCGGTGCCGGTGCTGCCGCAGCAGCTGTCGGCGGAGTTCTGGGAGCCGTTCTTCGATGTGATCGGCGCTTCGGCCGCGACCCCGCAGTCGCCGGGCCTGGGCGTGATGGTCGGCATCCCGCTGGGCTCGGTGCAGTCGGGCTACACCAACTCCGCCTGGGGCCTGTCGCCGGCCATGCTGCAGGGGCGCGACGGGGGCTTTCCGGGCCATCGCTTCTACCGCTACAGCAAGCAGCACCTGGTGCCGTTTGGCGAGTTCATTCCCCCGACCTTCCGCTGGTTCACCGACCTGATGCATATCCCGCTGGGGGACTTCGCGCGCGGCAATCTGGTCCAGCCCGGCTGGCAATGGGCGGGGCAGCGCGTGGCGCCCAACATCTGCTACGAGGATCTGTTCGGCGAGGAGTTGGCGGCGTCCTTCCGCGACCCGGCCACCGCGCCGACGGTGATGGTCAACCTGAGCAACATCGGCTGGTTCGGCGACACGGTGGCGATCGACCAGCACCTGCAGATCTCGCGCCTGCGCGCGCTGGAGCTGGGGCGGCCGATGCTGCGCGCCACCAACACCGGCGCCACGGCGGCCATCGACCACCGGGGTGTGGTGACGCAACGCCTGCCGCGCCAGACCCGCGACCGGCTGGAGGCTGCGGTACAGGGCCGCACCGGGCTCACGCCCTACGCCGCCTGGGCCTCGCGCTGGGGTCAGGGGCCGCTCTGGCTGGTCTGCCTGGCCGTGGTGGCGCTGGCCCTGCTGGTGCGCCAGACGCAGCAGCGCCGGCCGGCCCGTCGCGCAGGCAGCGAAACCCGCCCCGCCCCGTAAAATCCAAGGTTTTGCGTGGTCTGCCCGAGGGGCGGTCGCCGCGCCACCACACCCTGCATTCCGGCCAGCGGATCCACCGCCGGCACCCGACCATGTTGACCTTCCAGCAAATCATCCTGACCCTGCAGTCCTACTGGGACAAACAGGGCTGCGCCCTGCTCCAGCCCTACGACATGGAGGTCGGCGCCGGCACCAGCCACACCGCCACCTTCCTGCGCGCGCTCGGCCCCGAGCCCTGGAAGGCCGCCTACGTGCAGCCCAGCCGCCGCCCCAAGGATGGCCGCTATGGCGAGAATCCCAACCGCCTGCAGCACTACTACCAGTACCAGGTGGTGCTCAAGCCCGCGCCGGCCAACATCCTGGAGCTCTACCTGGGCTCGCTCGAAGCCCTGGGCTTCGACCTCAAGAAGAACGACATCCGCTTCGTGGAAGACGACTGGGAAAACCCCACGCTGGGCGCCTGGGGCCTAGGCTGGGAAGTGTGGCTCAACGGCATGGAAGTCACGCAGTTCACCTACTTCCAGCAGGTCGGCGGCATCGACTGCAAGCCCGCCACCGGCGAGATCACCTACGGCCTGGAGCGCCTGGCCATGTACCTGCAGGGCGTGGACAACGTCTACAACCTGAAGTGGACCGAGACCATGAGCTATGGCGACGTCTACCACCAGAACGAGGTCGAGCAGTCGACCTACAACTTCGAGCACAGCGACGCCGACTTCCTGTTCACCGCCTTCACGGCGCACGAGAAACAGGCCAAGCACCTGATCGAACAGCAACTGGCGCTGCCCGCCTACGAGCAGGTGCTCAAGTGCGCGCACAGCTTCAACCTGCTGGACGCGCGCGGTGCCATCAGCGTGACCGAGCGCGCCGCCTACATCGGCCGCATCCGCAACCTGGCCCGCGCCGTGGCGCAGTGCTACTACGAGAGCCGTGAGCGCCTGGGCTTCCCCATGGCGCCGCGCGAGTGGGTGGCGCAGATCGAAAAGAAAGTTGCTTGAGACCGCGAGAACAAGAATGACAAACAAGAACCTCCTCGTCGAACTGTTTGTGGAAGAGCTGCCGCCCAAGGCGCTCAAGAAGCTGGGTGACGCCTTTGCCGGCGTGCTGGCCGATCAACTCAAGGCCCAGGGCCTGGCCGCCGCCGATGCGGTGGTGACACCGTTTGCCTCGCCGCGCCGCCTGGCCGCGCACGTGACGGCCGTGGCCGCGCGCGCCGCCGACAAGGCCGTGTCGCAGAAGCTCATGCCGGTCAGCGTCGGCCTGGACGCCAGCGGCGCGCCCACGCCCGCGCTGCTCAAGCGCCTGGCCGGTCTGGGGGCCGATGCTTCCGCCGTGGCCGGCCTCAAGCGCGCGCCCGATGGCAAGGCCGAAGCTCTGTTCTTCGACAGCGTGCAAGCTGGCGTCGATCTGGCTGCGGGCCTGCAGAAGGCGCTCGATGAAGCCATCGCCAAGCTGCCGATTCCGAAGGTGATGAGCTACCAGCTCGAAACCGATTGCGAACTGCCCGGCTGGACCAGCGTGAACTTCGTGCGCCCGGCGCACGGCCTGGTCGCGCTGCACGGCGCCGACGTGGTGCCGGTGAAGGCGCTGGGCCTGAAGGCCGGCAACGCGACCCACGGCCACCGCTTCGAAGCGGCCGTGGACCCGGTGCCGCTGGCCGATGCCGACGCCTACGCGGCAACGCTGGCGAAGGACGGCGCGGTGATCGCGTCGTTCGCCGAACGCAAGGCCGAGATCGCGCGCCAGCTGGCCGCCGCGGCCGCGAAGGTCGGCGGGGGCTGCAAGCCGATCGACGACGACGCGCTGCTGGACGAAGTGACCGCGCTGGTCGAGCGCCCGAACGTGCTGACCTGCCAGTTCGAGACCGAATTCCTCGATGTGCCGCAGGAATGCCTGATCCTCACGATGAAGGCCAACCAGAAGTACTTCCCGCTGCTGGACGCGGCCGGCAAGCTGACCAACCAGTTCCTCGTGGTCAGCAACATCCGCCCCGACGACGCGAGCGCGGTGATCGGTGGCAACGAGCGCGTGGTGCGCCCGCGCCTGGCCGACGCCAAGTTCTTCTTCGACCAGGACCGCAAGAAGACGCTGGAGAGTCGCGTCGAAGGCCTGGGCAAGGTGGTCTATCACAACAAGCTGGGCACGCAGGGCGAGCGCGTCGAGCGCGTGCGCGCGATTGCACGCGCCATCGGCCAGCAGCTCGGTGGCGATGTGCTCGCGAAGAGCGCCGACACCGCCGCGCGCCTGGCCAAGACCGACCTGCTGACCGACATGGTGGGCGAGTTCCCCGAGTTGCAGGGCATCATGGGCGGCTACTACGCGCGCCACGACGGCCTCTCCGAAGACATCGCCTTCGCGATCGAAGACCACTACAAGCCGCGCTTCGCGGGCGACGAACTGCCGCGCACCCAGACGGGTGTGGTGGTCGCGCTGGCCGACAAGCTGGAAACCCTGGTCGGCATGTTCGGCATCGGCAACCTGCCGACCGGCGAGAAAGACCCGTTTGCCTTGCGGCGCCATGCTCTAGGTGTGGGTCGGATCATTGTTGATCGAGATCTGCCGCTGGAGCTTGGCAAGCTAATTTCAATCGCATACGAGACCTTTGCGGGCAAGGGGTTAGTCCCGCAAAAAGATATGCAAGGGTTGCTTGAAGTACTTTGCCAAGAGCGGTTGGTACGTCTGCTCGAAAGCGAGGGGAACAACGCTGGCGAAATTGGTGCAGTCCTAGCTGTTCAAGGCATGCCCCACTGGGCGGTGTTGCGTACGCGCCTTGAGGCCGTGCGCGCCTTCGCCGCGCTGCCCGAAGCGCCCGCCCTGGCCGCGGCCAACAAGCGCATCGGCAACATCCTCAAGAAGTCCGAAGGCGAGGGCGCGGAGGTCAACCCGGCGCTGTTCGTGGAAACCGCCGAGAAGGACCTCTACGCCGCGATGCAGGCCACCGTGCCCGCTGCCAACGCGAAGTTCGATGCGGGCGACTACACCGCCAGCCTGCAGGCGCTCGCCGCGCTGCGCACGCCGGTGGACGCTTTCTTCGATGGCGTGATGGTCAATGCCGACGACCCGGCGCTCAAGGCCAACCGCCTGGGGCTGCTGAAGTCGCTGCACGAAGCCATGAACCGCGTGGCCGACCTGTCGCGCCTCGCGGCTTGATGCCATGACCGCCCCCACGCTCCACCGCTTCGCGGGTCGCTGCCCCCCACGGGGGCGCGGCCTTGCTTGGGGCGGCCCGGCGCGGCGGCCCAACCGCTGGAGCACCGCATGAAACTGCTGATCCTCGACCGCGACGGCACGCTCAACCGCAGCCGCGACGACTATGTGGCTTCGGCCGACGAGTGGGAGGCGCTGCCTGGCGCGCTCGAAGCCGTCGCGCGGCTGAACCACGGCGGCTGGCGCGTGGTGCTGGCGACCAACCAGTCGGGCATCGGCCGCGGCCTGTTCGACATGGCCTCGCTCAACGCGATCCACGCCAAGATGCACCGCGCGCTGGCGGCGGTCGGCGGCCGGGTCGAGGCGATCTTTTTCTGTCCGCACGCGCCCGAAGACGGCTGCCATTGCCGCAAGCCCGAGCCGGGCCTGTTCGAGCAGGTGGGCGACCGTTTCGGCCTGCCGCTGGAAGAGATTCCGGCGGTGGGCAACGCCCTGCGGCATGTCCAGGCCGGCGCTGCCGCCGGCTGCCCGCCGCATCTGCTGCTGACCGGCAAGTCCGAGCACCTGCGCGAGGTGGTCGGTGACGGGGATGCCACCGGGGTCGCGGTCGCCGGGCTGCCGCCAGACTGCCGCCTGCACACCGACCTGAGCGCTTTTGCCGACTGGCTGCTGGCGCAGCCCGTGCCCACCACCTGACACCTTCCCCATGTACCTGATCAATTTCCTGCGCTCGGTGCTCCACATGCTGTTCATGGCGGTGACCGTCGTGCCCTGGGCGCTGGCGGTGGTGATCGCCGCGCCCTTCCTCAACAGCACCAAGATCTACTGGATGTGCGCGCGCTGGCTCAAGCTGGCGGTCGACGGCGGCACGGTGATCCTGGGCATCCACAACAAGGTGATCGGTTACGAGAACCTGCCGGTCGGCACGACCGCGCCGGCGGTGCTGCTGGTCAAGCACCAGTCGCTGTGGGAGACCTTCAGCATGGCCGCGCTGATGCCGCACCCGCTGGCCTTCGTGTTCAAGAAGGAACTGCTGAAAGTGCCGTTCTTCGGCTGGGCCATGGCGCGCATGGACATGATCCACATCGACCGCGCCGACGGCGCACGCGCCTTCGTGAAGGTGGTGCAGCAAGGCCAGCGCCTGCTGGACCAGGGCACCTGGGTGATCATGTTCCCCGAAGGCACGCGCATCGCGCGCGGCGAGAAGGGCGTCTACAAGACCGGTGGCACGCGGCTGGCGATCCGCACCGGTGCGCCGGTGATTCCGATCGCCGTGACCTCGGCCAAGTGCTGGCCGCGCAAGGCCTTCGTGAAGAAGCCGGGCACGGTCGAGTTCTCGATCGGCAAGCCGATTCCCAGCGCCGGCCGCGAGGCCGACGAGCTGATGAAAGAGGTCGAGGACTGGATCGAGGGCGAGATGCACCGACTCGACCCCGAGGCGTACCGATGACCACCCCTGCCGCGCTGCGCGCGACCCCCTCAAGGGGGCGATGCGAGTGGCCCGGCGGAGCCGGCTCCACCGCATCCTGGTCGCAGACATTTCGCTTCGCAGGGGGCTGAGTCCATGCAGCGCTTCGTCCAGCTGGCGCTTGATTTCCTGACCGGCACCGAGCCGGTGATGGCGCCGGCCGCGAAAGACGCGCCACGCGTCGACGGGCCGCCGGCCGAGTCGATGACGGCGGTATTCCAGCCCGGCACCTGGCACCACCCGCGCGCCAACCGCCGCGTGCGGCTGGGCGGGCACGAGGTAGCCTACGAGTTCGCGCGCGGCAAGCGCCGCACCATCGGGCTGTCGGTCAGTCCGGAAGGCCTGAGCGTGCGCGCGCCGCGCTGGACGCCGGTGGGCGAGGTCGAGGCCTATCTGCAGGAGAAGGCCGGCTGGGTGCTGGACAAGCTGCGCGACGCGCGCGAGCGGGCCGGCGCGCTGGAGCGTGCGCGCACGGTCTGGGCCGATGGGGCGGAGTTCGATTTTCTGGGGCAGCGCGTGCGGCTCGTGCTCGATTCGGCGCACGCCTTTGCGCAGGGGGGCGCCGCGCTGGAGCCGGGCGAGGACGAGGCCATGTCGGTGCTGCGCCTGGGGCTGGCCCGGACCGCGACCGAGGCCCAGATCCGCGACGCCGCACAGGCCTGGCTGATGCGGCAGGCGAAGCAGCTGTTCACCGAGAGCCTGGAGCGTTTCGCGCCGCAGCTCGGCGTCACGTACCAGAAGCTGCGGCTGTCCAGCGCGGGCACGCGCTGGGGCAGCGCGAGCGCCGACGGCACGATCCGCCTGAACTGGCGCCTGGTCCACCTCAAGCCCGAGATGATCGACTACGTGGTGGTGCACGAACTCAGCCATCTGCGCCACATGGACCACAGCCCGCAGTTCTGGGATGTGGTCGCCAGCGTGATGCCCGACCACCTGCAGCGGCGCAAGGCGCTCAAGCGCGCGTCGGTGCCGCTGGGCGACTGAGGTCAGCGCGCGGGCGGGCCGCTGAACAGGGCCGCCACCACGTCGGACTGCGTGATCATGCCGACCACGCGCTGGGTGGCGTCGACCACCGGCATGTGGTGCAGGCCTCCGTCGGAGAACAGGCCGACCAGGTCACCGATGGGCTGCTCCGGCCGCGCCGAACGCACCCTGCGGGTCATGATGTCGTCGACGTAGCGGGCCGTGCTCATCACCGGCAGCCGCCGCGGGTCCGGCGCGCTGTGGCCGATGAAGAAATCGTGCAGCGAGACGATGCCCGCGAGTGTGCCGTCGGCCTCGACCACCGGCAGGGCCTTGATCTTGTGGTGCGCCAGCCGGGCCCAGGCTTCGTCGACCGAGTCGCGTGGCCCGATGCTCACGACATCGCGCGACATGATGTCGCGGCAGTGCACTTCGCCCCAGCGCCGCTGGCTGGCGAGGTCCTGGGCCTTGACCAGGATCTCTTCCAGGTCCTGCGGGCTGATGTCGAGCAGCGCGCCCTGGCTGGTCAGCGCGCGGGTGAGGTCGTCGTGCGTGAAGCCCAGGCGGTGGCTGGGCAGAGGGTCGCTGGTGTGGTGCGGCTGCGCCGTGGCGTGGTGCGGGTAGCGGCGGCCGGCGAGGTGGTTGAACAGCAGGCCGGTCAGCACCAGCAGGCCCGCGTTGGTCGCCACCGGCCAGAGCGCGTAGTGAAAGCCCAGTTGCGTCACGGCCGGGCTGCCGAGCACGGCCGTGATTGCCACCGCGCCGCCGGGCGGGTGCAGGCAGCGCAGCGCGAACATGACGGCGATCGCCAGTGCACCGGCCACCCCGGCGGCCAGGCCTGTGTGTCCGATGAGCAGCGCGCAGGCCGCACCGACCAGGGCCGACACCGTGCTGCCGCCCACGATGGACCAGGGCTGGGCCAGCGGGCTGGCGGGCATCGCGAACAGCAGCACCGCGGATGCCCCCATCGGCGCGATGAACCACGGGTTGAGCGTGCCCAGCGCGAGCCGGCTGGACCATTCGGTGGCGATCAGGCCGATGCCGGCGCCCACGACCCCGAGCAGCATTTCCCGGCGGCTGACGCTCAGTGGGGCGGGAATGAAGCTGCGAAGCCAGGACAGGATGGGGTGCACGCGGGGAGGGCGGTGGGCGCGGGGTCGGTCATTGTAGGAACCCGGCGACCCGCGGCGGCGGATGACCCGGTCAGTTCTGGGGACTGAAGCGCCAGACCCCGTCGGCGTCCTGCGTGCGCCGCAGCCTGCCCTGGAACCACAGCCGGTGCAGGTGGGCGACCGACTCGCCCATCGCGAAGGTGCTCTGGTGCAGGTCCAGCGGACGGTGGAACAGCACCGGGATCATTTCCCAGGCGCTGTGCGGTCGCTGGCCGCAGGCCTCCAGCACCTCGGCCAGCCGGTCGTCGTGGTGCTCTTCGAGCTGACGGATGCGTTCGTGCAGGCCGGTGAAGGGCTTGCCGTGCGAGGGCAGCACCAGGGTGTCGGGCGGCAGCGGCAGATAACGCTGCAGCGAATCGAGGAACAGCGTCAGAGGGTCGCTCTCGGGCTCCACGTCGTAGACGCTGACGTTGGTGCTGATGCGCGGCAGCACCATGTCGCCGCTGATCAGCACCTGCAGGTCTTCGCTGTACAGCGCGATGTGCTCGGGCGCGTGGCCGTAGCCCGCGATGCAACGCCAGCCGTGGCCGCCAATGGTCACCACCTGGCCGTCCATCAGCCGCCGGTACTGGCTGGGCACGCCCGGCACCAGGCCGGGGTAATAGCCGGCGCGGGCGCGGATCTTCTCCAGCGCGTCCGGATCGAGCAGGCCGTGCGCGCGAAAGAACGCCGCCGCGCCATCGCCACCGAACCCGGTGGTGCTGCGCGAGCCGATGCGGGCCATGTGATAGTCCGTGCCGCTGATCCACAGGCGGCAGGACCAGCGCTCGCACAGCCATTGCGCCAGGCCGATGTGGTCCGGGTGCATGTGGGTCACGATCACGCGCAGCACCGGCAGGCCGTCGAGTTCATCCGCAAAGATCTGCTCCCACTGCGCCTTCGCCTCGTCGCGCGCGATGCAGGTGTCCACCACTGTCCAGCCCTCGCGACCGTCCAGCGTGTCGCGCAGCAGCCAGAGGTTGATGTGGTCCAGCGCGAACGGCAGCGCCATGCGGATCCACTTCACGCCGGGTGCGACGAGCAGCGTGCGGCCGGGTTCGGGCAGGGCATCGCCCTGCGGGTAATGAAGCCGGGCTTCGAGCTGGTCTTTGGTGGCGGAGGTCATGGGCCGTTTCTCGAAGGGCGTTCCGGTAAACTGACGTTGACGTAAACGTCAGGCTGCGACGCATTCTAGGGAGCGCGCCGCGCCACTGCTGTCCGAAAGCCGACACCCCTTCCAAGACCATGGCGACCAACCCGACCTATTCCATCAGCGACCTCGCACGCGAGTTCGACCTGACCACGCGCGCCATCCGTTTCTACGAAGACATGGGGCTGATCCAGCCGCAGCGCGAAGGTCCCGGTGGACGCAACCGGGTCTACAGCGCGCGCGACCGCACGCGCCTGAAGCTCACGCTGCGCGCCAAGCGCCTGGGGCTGTCGCTGACCGAGGCCAAGGACATCATCGACATGTACGACAGCCCGCGCGACACCGGGCCGCAGCTGCGCAAGTTCCTCACCGTGCTGGCCGACCACAAGCGCCAGCTGGAAGAGCAGCTGGCCGACCTGGTGGCCAACCTCGACGAGGTGAAGGTGCACGAGAAGGAAGCCCGGGCGCTGCTGGCCAAGGTGGAAAAGACGGGCAAGGTCTAGACTCGGCGGCTTCTGCCCTCACCGGAGCTGGTCCATGAGCCTCGTCGCCACCGCCATCGTCGCCCTGCTGGCACTGATCCACGTCTACATCCTGGTGCTGGAAATGTTCCTCTGGGACACGCCCAAGGGCCGCAAGGCCTTCGGCCTCACGCCCGAGTTCTCCGCCGCGAGCAAGGCACTGGCCGCCAACCAGGGGCTGTACAACGGCTTCCTGGCCGCCGGCCTGTTCTGGGGGCTGTGGCTGGGCGCGGAGGGTTTTGGCGTGAAGGTGTTCTTCCTCGCCTGCATCCTGGTTGCCGGCCTCTACGGTGCCGCGACCGCCACCCGCAAGATCCTGTTCATCCAGGCCGTGCCGGCGGCGCTGGGCCTGCTGGCCCTGTTCCTTTCCCGCTGAACCTTTTTCGCGGCCGCGAACCGCGGCCTTGGCTTGCGGGTTGACCCGCACTTGCCGCCGCGCAGCGGTGTCGGTCATAATTGACGTTTACGTAAACGTAAATCAAACCCATGACCCAGACCACCGACCCCGATGCCCTGCGCCAGCGCGTGCAGACCAGCCTGGACCGCCAGGGAATGATGCAGGCGTTGGGTGTGCGGCTGCTGTCCGTGGCGCCCGGCACGGTGACGCTGGCGCTGCCGTATTCGGACCGCGTGACGCAGCAGCAGGGTGGCTTCCACGGCGGCGCCATGGGCGCGCTGGCCGACATCGCGGGGGGCTACGCGGCCCTGACCGTGGCGCCCGAAGGCATGGAAGTCACCACCGTGGAATACAAGATCAACTTCCTCGCGGCCTTCCAGGGCGGCGAGCTGCAGGCCACCGGCCGCGTCACCAAGGCCGGCAAACGCATCATCGTCACCAGCGCCGAGGTGGTGCACGTGGCGGCCGATGGCAAGCGCTCGGACTGCGCCGTGATGCAGCAGACCCTGGTGCCCGTGCCCAAGACCTATTGAACACCCCCACATTCAAGGAGACACCCCATGACCAACCTGCCCGGCCTCAATTTCCAGCTCGGTGAAGACATCGACGCCCTGCGCGACGCGGTGCGCGACTTCGCGCAGGCCGAGATCGCCCCGCGCGCGGCCGAGATCGACCGCACCGACCAGTTCCCCATGGACTGCTGGCGCAAGATGGGCGAGCTGGGCGTGCTGGGCATCACCGTGCCCGAGCAGTACGGCGGCGCCAACATGGGCTACCTGGCCCACATGGTGGCCATGGAAGAAATCAGCCGCGCCAGCGCCTCGGTGGGCCTGAGCTACGGCGCGCACAGCAACCTGTGCGTGAACCAGATCAACCGCAACGGCACGCCCGAGCAGAAGGCCAAATACCTTCCCAAGCTCATCAGCGGTGAACACGTGGGCGCGCTGGCCATGAGCGAACCGGGCGCCGGCTCCGACGTCATCAGCATGAAGCTCAAGGCCGAGGACAAGGGCGGTTATTACCTGCTCAACGGCAACAAGATGTGGATCACCAACGGCCCCGACGCCGACACCCTGGTGGTCTACGCCAAGAGCGAGCCCGAGCTGGGCGCGCGCGGCGTCACCGCCTTCCTGATCGAAAAAGGCATGCCCGGTTTCAGCATCGCGCAGAAGCTCGACAAGCTGGGTATGCGCGGCAGCCACACCGGCGAGCTGGTGTTCCAGAACGTCGAGGTGCCGGCCGAGAACATCCTGGGTGGCCTGAACATGGGCGCCAAGGTGCTGATGAGCGGGCTGGACTACGAGCGCGCCGTGCTGACCGGCGGGCCGCTGGGCATCATGCAGTCGGTCATGGACAACGTGATTCCGTACATCCACGACCGCAAGCAGTTCGGCCAGAGCATCGGCGAATTCCAGCTGATCCAGGGCAAGGTCGCCGACATGTACACCGTGCTGCAGGCCGCGCGCAGCTTCGCCTACACCGTGGCCAAGAACCTCGACCTGCTGGGCACCGACCACGTGCGCCAGGTGCGCAAGGACTGCGCCTCGGTCATCCTCTGGACCGCCGAGAAGGCGACCTGGATGGCGGGCGAGGGCGTGCAGATCTACGGCGGCAACGGCTACATCAACGAGTACCCGCTGGGCCGCCTCTGGCGCGACGCCAAGCTGTACGAAATCGGCGCCGGCACCAGCGAAATCCGCCGCATGCTGATCGGCCGCGAGCTGTTCGCCGAGACCTGCTGATTTCAAGGGCGTTTCCAGGGTTTTCATGGAGCCTATGGATGGTGTTCAAAACCCCCGGTCAAGCCCGAATGGCATGAGCGAGGCACGACAGGAACAATGGCGTGATGACCCAACGAGAACTTGGCCTGAATCTGAGTACGCGGCGCACGCGCAA
>NZ_JBPZHA010000022.1:0-24248 GCF_051857515.1 Hydrogenophaga sedimenti | reverse complement strand
TTTGCGCGTGCGCCGCGTACTCAGATTCAGGCCAAGTTCTCGTTGGGTCATCACGCCATTGTTCCTGTCGTGCCTCGCTCATGCCATTCGGGCTTGACCGGGGGTTTTGAACACCATCCCTAACGCAATGTATCCCGCCGAAACTGCGGGATAAGCTGGACGGTGCGGGATATTCTGGTCACACCAATCTCCGAAAAATTCAATCAGATCAAAGGGTTGGACGCGGAGGCCTGATCTGTATACAGGTATAAGTAAACCACGAAACCCGGCATCCACATCCACCCAGTGACCGCTTCACTTGGGGTCCTTGCATGACCGCAAAGGGTCGAAACCTGCCTTCAGCAGACCTCGTTCATCCCGGTTCTCGGCTGCCAGTTCGTTGCTTCAGCGACGTGCTGATTGGCTAGTCGGCGCCGTACAACGGATCAGCCGCGTTAGACTGCCCGGAGCCAAATTGCTGGAGGATGGGAGTCGATGAACAGGCGTCTTTGGATTTTGTGCGTCGCCTTAGTGACGTTGCTAGCGGGATGTGTCACCGTGGATCCAGTCCGGGTCCGGTCGCAAGTGGGCGACAAGGCTGTCGTGGTGGTGGTGAACGTTCCCAACGAGTTGCCGTTGTCGTGGGTGGGGACGACTCCGTTGAACAACGAGTCAGCGGTTCATTCGAGCCCGGATTGGACGATCCGGCATTGGATCGAAGAGCGTACAGTGGCGGCGCTGCGCCAAAGTGGACGTAGCGCGCGTGCCCTTGTCCTCTTGCCTGGTGCCCAAGTGAACCTGGCCCAGTTGATCGACGCGTCGAAGGAGGTCGTTCTGGTCATTTCCCCGGGGTACGGTCCTGACCAGGTGTTCAACCGACCGCCCTTTGTCAGTGGCATCGGACTTCGCCAGCACACCTGGCTCGGCCTGGATGCGGCGTCTGCAACGTATGTGCGGCTGAATGCGAGGCTTCTGAATCCGTCTCACCCGGAAGAAGTCCATCTGGTTTCTTCAGAGAGTTTTCAGCGTCTGCCTTTTGTGGCCCTTGAAAAGGGGCCAGTGTTGATGCCGCGTGTGGACGGGGCTGTTCGCGATGTGGTTCGCGTTCAAATCGACGGCGTGATGCTGGATCTGATCGGGAGACTGGGGCTTTTTGAAGGACCGATTGACGGTAGGTCTCCTAAGATGCCCTCTGCCGACACCGGGCCTCGGGGCTAAATCGCTCACCCCACCTTCCCCAACCCCGCCCGCAACGTCTCCACCCGCTGCCGGTTGACCCCGAAGTCCTTGCGCCCCACGCGCGAGGCCGAGCGCACCTGCACCACCTTGTGCGCCGGGTCGTACCAGAGTTCGAGGTCGTCGACGAACTTCATCCAGCGCGTGGTGCACTGGGCGTACAGGTAGCCGTCGCCGTTGTCCTGGATGATCTTCACGCCCGGCATCGCCTGCAGCAGCTTCGAGGCCTTGGCGATGGTGGCGGGGCCGTTGCCGCTCAGGGCCAGCGGCGCGATCTCGGCGTAGCCGCGCATCGGGTGGTCGGGGTAGAGCCCGGCCTGGCTGCTGACGCTGTTTTCGGTGGCCGACGGCGGCTTGAGGCGGCCGTCCTTGACGCCGAGGTCGTCGGGCATGCGCCCGCCCAGGAAGCCCAGTTGTCCGGCCAGCACGGTGGCGATGGCCAGCGCCAGCAGCGCGAACACGATCCACTTGATGAATGCCATCGGGAGCCTCCTGGGGGTTGATTGGGCCCATTGTGGCGCGCCGTGGGCGGTTGCGGGTCAGCCGCGTTCGCGCCATTCCCCCGGCGCCAGTCCCGTCCAGCCGCGGAACGCGCGGATGAAGCTCTTCTCGTTCTGAAAACCCGCGGCTTCGGCGATCTGCTTGATGGGTTTGGTGGTGCGTTGCAGCAGCGACATCGCGCGCTCGCGGCGCACCTCGTCTTTCAGCGCCTGCAGCGTGGCGCCTTCTTCTTTCAGCTGCCGGTGCAGGGTGCGGGCCGAGATGTGCAGCAGGGCGGCGAGGTCGTCCGCGTTGTGGGCGTCCTGCGGCTGGTTGCTCAGGACCTGCCGCACGCGCTGCACCAGCAGGCGGTCGCGGCGGTAGGGGCGCACCTGGATTGGCAGCGCGCGCTGCAGCATCTGGTTCATCGCGGCCTCGTCGCGCTTGATCGGCAGGGCGAGGTAGCGCGCGTCGAAGCGGATCGAGGTTTCGTCGGCCCCGAAGCGGGTCGGGCCGTCGAACAGCACGCGGTAGGCGTCGGCGTGCGGTGGCGCGGCGAACGGGAAGCTCGCGCCGAGCAGCGGAATGCGCGAGTCGACCAACCAGCAGGCCAGGCCGTGGATGTTGCGCAGCACCGAGACGAAACAGAACTCGCGCAGCGGATCGCCGCCGTCCGGGCCGCCGGGCGGGCGGTGTTCGGTGAGGATGATGCGGGCCTCGTCGCCTTGCGTGACCACGGCGAGGGTGATGTCGCGCGTGAGCAGGCCGTGGTGGCGGCACCAGCGCTTGAGCGCGACGCCCAGCGTGGGGGCCGAGAGCGAGGCGCGGGCCAGCAGGCCGTAGCTGCCCCAGGGAAGGGGGCGGTTGAACCAGCCCAGGCCTTCGTCGTCCAGCGCCTGCATCGCAGCGGCCGACAGCCACTCCATCTGCAGCGCGGTGATGCGCCGATCCTCGCGCTCGACGTCGCTTGGCGCGATTTGTGCGGCTTCGAGCGCTGCCGTGGGCGACAGGCCTCGCTGCTCCATGGCATGCACGATCGCCTTGACAAACGCCATCGGCGTGGCGGCCACGAGCGGGCGGGAAGCGGCGGGGGCGGGGCTGCGGCGGGGCATGAGCAGAGTCTGCCACGGATGGCACGATTTGTGACCTGCCTGCCAGCCCCGAAACCGGGCGACCGGGCTATGCTGGGGCCCGGATTCCGCCCTGACGCCAGAGGAGACAAACCCATGGACGATGCAACCAGCCTGGCGCTGAGCCAGGCCGCTGGCCGCACCGATGTGCCGCTGATCGAGCAGACGATCGGCGCTTTCTTCGACGCGATGGCCGCGCGCCAGCCGCAGCGCGAGGCGCTGGTGAGCGTGCACCAGGGGCGGCGCTACAGCTATGCCGCACTGGCGGCCGAGGTCGACCGGCTGGCGAGCGCGCTGCTGGGCCTGGGCCTGCAGCCGGGCGCCCGCATCGGCATCTGGTCCCACAACAACGTGGAGTGGGTGCTGATGCAGCTGGCGACCGCCAAGGTCGGCCTGGTGCTGGTCAACATCAACCCGGCCTACCGCACGGCCGAGCTGGAGTACGCGCTCAACAAGGTCGGCTGCAAGGCGCTGGTGTCGATGGCGACGTTCAAGACCAGCGATTACCTGGGCATGTTGCGCGAGCTGGCGCCCGAGCTGGCGACGGCCGTGCCTGGTGCGCTGAAGGCGGCGCGCCTGCCCGAGTTGCGCGCCGTGGCCTGGATCGACGTGGCGGGCGAGGGCGCCGAGCAGGCGGGCATGCAACGTTTCTCCGCGCTGCTGGCGTCGGGCCAGACCGGCGACCCGCGCGTGGCGCAGGCGGCGGCCGGCCTCTCGCCCAACGATCCGATCAACATCCAGTTCACCAGCGGCACCACGGGCTTCCCCAAGGGCGCCACGCTGACCCACCGCAACATCCTGAACAACGGCTTCTTCATCGGCGAGTGCATGAAGCTCACGCCCGAGGACCGGCTGTGCATCCCCGTGCCGCTGTACCACTGCTTCGGCATGGTGCTGGGCAATCTGGCCTGCTTCACGCACGGCAGCACCATCGTCTACCCGGCCGACGCCTTCGACCCGCTGGCGGTGCTGCAGGCGGTGCAGGCCGAGCGCTGCACCGGTCTGCACGGCGTGCCGACCATGTTCATCGCCGAGCTGGACCACCCGCGCTTCCGCGAGTTCGACCTGCACACGCTGCGCACCGGCATCATGGCCGGCTCGCCCTGCCCGGTGGAGGTGATGAAGCGGGTGCAGGCCGACATGCACATGGGCGAGGTGACGATCGCCTACGGCATGACCGAGACCAGCCCGGTGAGCTGCCAGAGCAGCACCGACACGCCGCTGGACAAGCGCGTGTCGACCGTGGGCCTGGTGCAGCCTCACCTGCAAGTGAAGATCGTGAACCCCGAGACCGGCGCCACCGTGCCGCGCGGCGAAAGCGGCGAGTTCTGTACCAAGGGCTATTCGGTGATGCACGGCTACTGGGGCGACGACGCGAAGACGCGCGAAGCCATCGACGCCGACGGCTGGATGCACACCGGCGACCTCGCCACCATGGACGCCGAGGGCTACGTCAACATCGTCGGCCGCATCAAGGACATGGTGATCCGCGGCGGCGAAAACATCTACCCGCGTGAGATCGAAGAATTCCTCTACCGCATGCCCCAGGTGCAGGACGTGCAGGTCGTCGGCCTGCCCGATCAGAAGTACGGCGAAGAGCTGTGCGCCTGGGTCATCGTCAAGCCCGGCCAGACGCTGGACGAAGACACCGTGCGCGCCTTCTGCAAGGGCCAGATCGCGCACTACAAGGTGCCGCGCTACATCCGCTTCGTCGAGGCCTTCCCGATGACGGTGACCGGCAAGATCCAGAAGTTCAAAATCCGCGAAGCCATGAAGGACCAGCTGGGGCTGGCCGAAGCGAAGACCGCCTGACCGAGAGAACCACATGCCCGCACTCGACACCAAACTCAACGCCCGCTCCGCCGACTTCCAGGCCAACGCCACCGCCATGCGCGCCGTGGTCGACGACCTGAAGGCGCAGATCCAGAAGGCCACGCTCGGCGGCGGCGACGCGGCGCGCGCCAAGCACACCGCGCGCGGCAAGCTGCTGCCGCGCGACCGGGTGCAGATGCTGCTGGACCCGGGCACGCCCTTCCTGGAGCTGAGCCCGCTGGCCGCGATGGGCATGTACCCGGACCGCGACGGCAGCGACAGCGCGCCCTGCGCCGGTGTCATCGCCGGCATCGGCCGGGTCAGCGGCGTGGACTGCATGATCGTCTGCAACGACGCGACGGTGAAGGGCGGCACCTACTACCCGCTGACCGTCAAGAAGCACCTGCGCGCGCAGGAAGTGGCGCAGCAGAACCAGCTGCCCTGCATCTACCTGGTGGACTCGGGCGGCGCCAACCTGCCGAACCAGGACGAGGTCTTCCCCGACCGCGACCACTTCGGCCGCATCTTCTTCAACCAGGCCAACATGAGCGCCCAGGGCATCGCGCAGATCGCGGTGGTCATGGGCTCGTGCACGGCGGGTGGCGCCTACGTGCCGGCCATGAGCGACGAGACCATCATCGTCAAGAACCAGGGCACCATCTTCCTGGGCGGCCCGCCGCTGGTGAAGGCCGCCACGGGCGAGGTGGTGAGCGCCGAAGACCTGGGCGGCGGCGACGTGCACACGCGCCTGAGTGGCGTGGCCGACCACCTGGCGCAGAACGACTTGCACGCCATCGCGCTGGCGCGCCAGGCGGTGAAGAACCTCAACGCCCGCAAGGTCCCGCCGATCACGACCATCGACCCGGTGGCGCCGAAGTACCCGGCCGAGGAGCTGTACGGCGTGATCCCGACCGACACGCGCAAGCCGTTTGACGTGCGCGAAATCATCGCCCGCATCGTCGATGGTTCGGACTTCGACGAGTTCAAGTCGCGCTTCGGCACCACGCTGGTCTGCGGCTTCGCGCGCATCGAGGGCATGCCGGTCGGCATCATCGCCAACAACGGCATCCTGTTTTCCGAGTCGGCGCTCAAGGGCGCGCACTTCATCGAGCTGTGCTGCCAGCGCAAGACGCCACTGGTCTTCCTGCAGAACATCACCGGCTTCATGGTCGGCCGCAAGTACGAGAACGAAGGCATCGCCCGCAACGGCGCCAAGATGGTGACGGCCGTGGCCACCGCTGCGGTGCCCAAGTTCACCGTCATCATCGGCGGCAGCTTCGGCGCCGGCAACTACGGCATGTGCGGCCGCGCCTACTCGCCCCGCTTCCTGTGGATGTGGCCGAACGCGCGCATCAGCGTGATGGGTGGTGAGCAGGCCGCGAGCGTGCTGGCCACCGTCAAGCGCGACGGCGTCGAGTCCAAGGGCGGCAGCTGGAGCGCGGAAGAAGAGGCGGCCTTCAAGGCCCCCATCAAGGAACAGTACGAGGTGCAGGGCCACCCGTACTACGCGACGGCCCGCCTGTGGGACGATGGCGTGATCGACCCGGCCGACACGCGGCGCGTGCTGGCGCTGGGGCTGAGCGCGTCGCTGAATGCGCCGATCCCGGAGACGAAATTCGGCCTGTTCCGGATGTGACCTGCCCCATGAAGCGACTGGCGAGTCTTGTTCTGTGTCTGGTGGTGGCCGGGCTGCCTGCGCTGGCGCTGCACGCCGAGGTGCCGGCGCCCTCGACCGCGCGCTGGAGTGTGGCCAATGAGCCCCCGCTGGCGGCCGACCTGCGCGAAGAACTGCAGTGGATCGCGGTGACCGTGAAAGACCTCAGCGGCCGGGCGGAGACCAGGCAGATCCCCGTGACCGTCTACCGGCCCGCGGGCGAGGGGCCGTTCCCGCTGGTGGTGTTCAACCACGGCCGCGCGACCCGCGACTTCCGCCCGGCGCAGGGGCGCTCGCGCCCGGAGACGATGGCGCGCTGGCTGGTGCGCAAGGGCTTTGTGGTGATGGCGCCGACGCGCGTGGGTTATGCCGACACTTTCGGCGGCTTCGACCCCGAGTTCGCGGGCGAGTGCAAGGACCGCCGCCTGGAGCCCATGCACGAGGCCATGGCCGAACAGGCGCTGGCCACGGTTGCGCATGCGCGCCAGTTGCCGTACGTCGACACCTCGCGCTGGGTCGTGATGGGCGGATCGGCCGGTGGCCTGGGCAGCCTGGCGACGGCCGCCCGCGCGCCCGAAGGCCTGGTCGGCGTGATCAACCTGTCCGGCGGCATCGGCGGCGACCCGGTGCGCATTCCGCGCCGGCCCTGCCGCCCGGAGCAACTGGCGGCGCACTGGGAACAGCTGGCGGCCCGGGCCGAGGTGCCCACGCTCTGGCTGTACTGGGAGAACGACCAGTTCTGGGGGGCAGAGCATCCGCACGAGTGGTTCCGCGCCTGGAACCGGGGCGGTGGACGGGGCGAATTCCACATGTACCCGCCGTCCGGCAAGGAAGGGCATTTCGGCATCAACGAAAACCGCGACCGCTGGATTCCGCAGGCCGAGGCGTTTCTCAACGAACTGGGTTTCCGCCGGCCGGGCTTGCCGCCCCGCCCGCCCGCCAGCGGCTATGCCGCGATCAACGACCTCAACCGGGTGCCCATGCTCAGCCAGGCGGTCAAGAACGACCACTACCGCCGGTACGTGCAGGCCCGACCGCCGAAGGCCTTTGCGCTCAGCAGCCGCGGCGCGATGGGCTGGGCCACGGGCGACTGGGCCGCCGCGAAGGCGCTGACCACCTGCGAGCGCTACGGTGCGCCCTGCCGGTTCTACGCGCTCGACAACGATGTGGTCTGGACCAACCGCTGAAACCGCCATGAATCCCCACACCCATTTCGCCCAGCTGGCCCGCTACAACGTCTGGGCCACGCGCCGCCTGGTCGACGCCGTGGCCGCCGTGCCCGAGGCGGACTACCGCAAGGACACGGGCCTGTTCTTCAAGAGCATCCACGGCACGCTCAACCACCTGCTGGTGGGCGAGCACATGCTCTGGTACCCGCGCTTTGCCAAGGGCGTGTCGCCCAAGCTCGCTCTCAACGACGAGGTCGAGCCCGACCGCGACCGCCTGGGCCAGGCGCTCAAGGGCGGTGCCGCCAACTGGCTGCCGCTGATCGAGTCCTGGCCTGCGGAGCGTTTCGAGGGCGAGCTGAGCTACACCAACATGCGCGGCCAGGCGATGCGTCTGCCGTTCGCGGCCACGCTGGCCCATGTGTTCAACCACGGCACGCACCACCGCGGCCAGGTCACGGCCGCGCTGACCGCGCTCGGCCACCCCTGCCCGGAGCTGGACATGGTGTACCTGCTGCAAGAGGAGTCCAAGGCATGACCACCACCCCGAACGCTGCGCTGACCGTTGCGGTGCAGGACCGAGTCGCCCGCATCACGCTCATCCGCCCCGAAGTGCGCAACGCCTTCAACAACGAGGTGATCCAGCAGCTCAAGGCGGCGTTCGAGGACGTGGGCCAGCGCGCCGACGTACGCGCCGTGGTGCTGGCGGCGCAGGGGCCGGCCTTTTGCGCCGGCGCCGACCTGAACTGGATGCGCCGCATGGCCGACTACACGCGCGCCGAAAATCTTGCCGACGCCGGCCAGCTCGCCGCGATGCTCCAAGCCATCTACGCCTGCCCCAAGCCGACCATCGCGGCGGTGCAGGGCGATGTGTACGCCGGCGGCATGGGGCTGGTCGCGGCCTGCGACATCGCGGTCAGCGTGCGCACGGCGGCCTACTGCCTGTCGGAGGTGAAGCTGGGCCTGATCCCGGCGACCATCAGCCCCTACGTGATCCGCGCCATGGGCGCGCGCGCCGCGCACCGGTATTTCCTCACGGCCGAGCGGTTTTCTGCCGACGAGGCGCACCGCATCGGCTTCGTGCACGAACTCGTGGACGCCGAGGTGCTCGAAGCCAAGGTCAACGAGCTGGCGCAGGCGCTGGTGAACGCCAGCCCGGCGGCAGTGAAGGCCTGCAAGAGGCTGGTGCAGGACGTGGCGGAGCGCGAGATCGACGCGGCGCTGGTTGCGGCGACGGTCGACAGCATCGCCGACATACGCGCGAGTGACGAAGGTCGCGAAGGTGTGGCTTCGTTTCTGCAGAAGCGCAAACCCGCCTGGCTGGCGGGGTAATCTGGTCTTTTCCCTTCAGGAGGACAAGGCATGGACGCGATCTGGACAACATTCGTCGAGTGGCTCAAGGGCTTCGGTGCCCAGGCCGGACAGCAGGCCGTCGAGGCCGGCACGCAGATCGGCGGCAAGGTGGCCGAGGGCGTGGGCGCGGCCGCCAGCCACCTGGACATGACCAGCCTGCTCGCGCTGGCCGCCGCGCTCGGCTGGGCCAGCGGGTTCCGGCTCTACGCCGTGGTCTTCCTTGTCGGCTCGGCCGGTCTGGCGGGCTGGATTCCGCTGCCCGAGGGGCTGCAAATGCTGCAGCACCCGGCGGTGCTCGCGGTCAGCGGATCGCTGCTGTTCGTCGAGTTCTTCGCCGACAAGATTCCGGGGCTCGATTCGCTGTGGGACATCGTCAACAGCGTGGTCCGCATTCCGGCCGGCGCGGCGCTCGCGGCCGGTGTGTTCGGCGCCGACAACGCGACCATGGCCGTGGTGGCCGCGCTGATGGGCGGCACACTGGCCGCCAGCAGCCAGGCCGCCAAGACCACCACGCGCGCGGCGATCAACACCTCGCCCGAACCGTTTTCCAACATCGCCATGAGCCTGGTCGAAGACGGGCTGGTGGTCGGCACCGTCTGGCTGGCGACCAACCACCCGCTGGTGTTCGGCGTGTTGCTGGCGATCGTCCTGGTGCTGATGTGGATCGTCACCTGGATGCTGTTCAAGTTCCTGCGCGCGGCGTTCCGCCGTCTGCGTGCCCTGTTTGCTCCCGACTCTGCCCCTGCCTAGGAAACCGCTATGTTCTCCAAGATCCTGATCGCCAACCGCGGTGAAATCGCCTGCCGCGTCGCCGCTTCCGCCCGCCGCCTGGGCGTGCGCACCGTGGCCGTGTACTCCGACGCCGACGCCAGCGCCAAACATGTGGCGGCCTGCGACGAGGCGGTGCACATCGGCGGCAGCGCGCCCAAGGAGAGCTACCTGCAGTGGGAGCGCATCATCGAGGCCGCCAAGGCCACGGGCGCGCAGGCGATCCACCCCGGCTACGGCTTCCTGAGCGAGAACGAGGCCTTCGCCGACGCCTGCGCCAAGGCCGGTCTGGTCTTCATCGGCCCGCCCTCGTCGGCGATCCAGGCCATGGGCCTGAAGGCCGAATCGAAGCGCCTGATGGAAAGCGCCGGCGTGCCGCTGGTGCCCGGTTACCACGGCGAAGACCAGGACCCGGCGCTGCTGCAGCGCGAAGCCGACCGCATCGGTTACCCGGTGCTGATCAAGGCCAGCGCGGGCGGCGGCGGCAAGGGCATGCGCGCGGTCGACAGGGCCGAGGACTTCGCGGCGGCGCTGGCGAGTTGCCAGCGCGAGGCGCGCAACAGCTTCGGCAGCGACGCGGTGCTGATCGAGAAATACGTGCAGCGCCCGCGCCACATCGAGATCCAGGTGTTCGGCGACACGCACGGCAACTGCGTCTACCTGTTCGAGCGCGACTGCTCGGTGCAGCGGCGCCACCAGAAGGTGCTGGAAGAAGCGCCGGCGCCGGGCATGACGCCCGACCTGCGCACGCTGATGGGCGAGGCGGCGGTGTCGGCGGCCAAGGCGGTGAACTACGTCGGCGCGGGCACGGTGGAGTTCATCGTCGAGCAGCCAGGCGGCTACGAACATCCCGAGCAGATGCGCTTCTATTTCATGGAGATGAACACGCGCCTGCAGGTCGAGCACCCGGTGACCGAAGCCATCACCGGCCTCGACCTGGTCGAGTGGCAGCTGCGCGTAGCGGCCGGCGAGAAGCTGCCGCTGCAGCAGGACGAACTGAAGATCCACGGCCACGCGATCGAGGCCCGCATCTGCGCCGAGAACCCCGACAACCAGTTCCTGCCCGCGACCGGTCGCCTGGACGTGTACCGCAAGCCGGCGCACGTGGCCTTCGAACGCGGCGGTGTGCGCTTCGACGACGGCGTGCGCGAAGGCGACGCGATCAGCCCCTTCTACGACTCGATGGTCGCCAAGCTGATCGTGCACGGCGCCACGCGCGCCGAGGCGCTGGCGAAGATGGAGGCGGCCCTGGCCGCGACCCGCATCGTGGGCCTGGCGACCAACGTGCAGTTCCTGCGCCACGTGGTGCGCTCGGACGCCTTCTCGACCGCGAAGCTCGACACCGCGCTGATCCCGCGCGAGGCCGCCGTGCTGTTCAAGCAGGACAAGGTGGGGCGGAACCTGGCCGTGGCGGCCGCCGTGGCGCAGACGCTGGTGCACGAAAAGGCCGGGGAGGGCAACGACCCGTTCTCGCGCACCGACGGCTGGCGGCCGTTTGGCCTGACGCAGCGCCGCTTCGACTTCGAGTACCAGGGCGAGGCGCTGACCGCCACGCTCACCTACCTGCACGATGGCGCGCTGCAACTGGCCGTCGGCGACACCAGCGCGGCGCTGGCGTTCAAGGCCCTGCCGGCCGACAGCGGCACGGTGATCGACCTGCAGTTCAACGGCCAGCGCCAGACGGTGCAGACCTGGCAGCGCGACGAGCTGGTGCATGTGTTCTGCGACCTCGGTGCGACCGTGATCACCGAGCTGGATGCGCTGGCCCACGCGGGCGAAACCGCGGCCGAAGGCGGGCGCCTGACCGCGCCCATGCCGGGCAAGGTGGTGAGCTTCGCCGTCAAGGCCGGCGACGCGGTCAAGAAGGGCCAGCCGCTGGCGGTGATGGAAGCCATGAAGATGGAACACACGATTGCCGCGCCGGCCGACGGCACCGTGGCCGAACTGCTGTTCGCGCCCGGCGACCAGGTGACCGAAGGCGCGGAGCTGCTGAAGATCGCCACCGCCACCGCGTGACGGCAAGGTCTTGGCCGCTTGGCTAAGCTCGGCGCATGAACATCACCTTCTGCTGCACCGACACCAAGGCCGAACCCTGGCTGGACGGCCTGCGTGCGGCGTTTCCCGGCGCCACCGTCGAGGTCTGGCAACCGGGCGCGCCGCAGGCCGACCACGCCGTGGTCTGGGCGCCGCCGCAACAGTTCCTCGATGAACAGCAGGCGCTCCAGGGCCTGTTCAACATCGGTGCCGGCGTCGACGCGCTGCTGAAGCTGCGCCTGCCGCCGGGCGTGAAGGTGGTGCGGCTCGACGACGCGGGCATGTCGGTGCAGATGGCCGAGTACGTGTGCCATGCGGTCATCCGCCACTTCCGCGAGTTCGATGGTTACGAAGCCGATGTGAAGTCGGGCAGGTGGTCGTACCGCAAGCCACGCGAGCGCCAGGACTTCCCGGTCGGCGTGATGGGCCTGGGGGTGTTGGGCGAGCGCGTGGCGAAGGCGTTGCGGGTGTTCGAGTTCCCGGTGCACGGCTGGAGCCGTTCGCCCAAGGCCGTCGAGGGCGTGGTGACCTACAGCGGCGAGACGGGTTTCGACACCTTCCTGTCGAACTGCCGTGTGCTGGTGAACCTGCTGCCGCTCACCCCCGAGACGCGCGACATCCTGAACCGCGACACGCTGGGGCGGCTGAATCCGGGCGGCTACCTGATCAATGTGGCGCGCGGTGCGCACCTGGTCGAAGACGACCTGCTGGCGCTGCTGGAGAGCGGGCAGATGGCGGGCGCGACGCTGGACGTGTTCCGCACCGAGCCGCTGCCGGCCGGGCATGCGTTCTGGTCGCACCCGAAGATCACCGTGACGCCGCACACCTCGGCGCGCACCCTGCGCGACGAGAGCATTGCGCAGATCGCCGGCAAGATCCGCGCACTCGACGCGGGGCTGCCGGTGGCCGGGGTGGTCGATCCGGTGCGCGGATACTAGGGCGCTGACGATTCGCGTCCGCAGGGAGCCCCACACATGATCCGTTTTTCCGTTCTTTCCATGCCCCGCTGGCGGGGTGCTGCGGCGCTGTCGCTGGCCTTGCTGCTGACCGCCTGCGGCGAGTCGGTCTCACCCCAGCGCGAGGCCGCGATGGCGGGCGATGCCGCGGTGACGGCCAAGATGGCGGCGGCGCCCATGGCGATGGCCCCGGCCGCACCCGATGCGCCCGCGCCGGCCGGTGGCGCCGTGCAGAAGCACATCGCCGTGCGCCACGACATCGATGTGGTGCTGGCCGCGGACCGCATCGAGGCGGCCTGGAAGGCGGTGGGCGAGCAGTGCGCCAAGCTCGATTGCGAGGTGCTGAATTCGTCGCTGCGGCGCGAGCTGCGCGACCAGCCCGGCGGCGCCGAGCTGCAGATGCGCGTGGCGCCCAAGGACCTCGCAGCCCTGCTGGGCACGGTCGAAGGGCAGGGTCGCGTGGCGGCCCACAACACCGGCAGCGAAGACAAGACCGCGCAGGTGGTCGACGTCGAGGCCCATATCAGGAACCGCACCGAGTTCCGCGACAGCCTGCGCGCCCTGCTCAAGGAAAACACCGCCAACCGCAAGCTGTCCGAGATGCTGGAGATCCAGCGCACCCTGTCGCAGACGCAGGCCGAGCTGGACAGCGATGCGACCCAGCTCAAGCTGCTGATGCAGGAGACCACGCGCCAGGCGGTCAGCGTCAACTTCCGGCCCGAAGTCAGCCTGGTCGACGGCGGCGCGGCCAACCCGATCGGCAACGCGCTGCGCGATGCGGGCCAGGTGATGTCGCACAGCGTCGCCGGGATCATCACCACCGTGGCGGCGCTGCTGCCGGTGCTGGTGATCGGTCTGCCCCTGTTCTGGCTGCTGTTGCGGGCCTGGCGCTGGCTGCGCCGTTCACGCAAAGCCGCCAACCCCTGAACCGTCCGAGAGAAAAAAGCCCATGTCCATTCCTTCCCGCGTCCAGCTCATCGACGTCGGCCCGCGCGACGGCCTGCAGAACGAGAAGCAGCCGGTGCCGGCGGCGGTCAAGATCGAGCTGGTCCACCGCCTGCAGGCCGCGGGCCTGACCGAGATCGAGGTCACGTCCTATGTGAGCCCGAAATGGGTGCCGCAGATGGCGGACAACCACGAGGTCATGGGCGGCATCACCCGCGCGCCGGGCGTGCGCCACTCGGTGCTGACGCCCAACCTCAAGGGCTTCGAGTCGGCGGTGCTGGATCGGCCCGACGAGATCGTGGTGTTTGGCGCGGCCAGCGAGGCCTTCAGCCAGAAGAACATCAACTGCTCGATCGCCGAGAGCATCGAGCGCTTCGCGCCCGTGGTCGCGGCGGCCAGGGCGGCCGGCATCGCGGTGCGCGGTGCGATGAGCTGCACCGTGGGTTGCCCCTACGAGGGCGACATCGCGCCCGCGCGCGTCGACTACCTCGCGGGTCTGATGAAGGGCATCGGCGTGGAGCGCGTCGACGTGGCCGACACCATCGGCGTGGGCACGCCGCGCAAGGTGCAGGCCGCGTTCGAGGCGACGCTCAGGCACTTCGGCATCGACCAGGTGTCGGGCCACTTCCACGACACCTACGGTCAGGCGCTGTCGAACACGCTGACCGCGCTGCAGATGGGGGTGTGGAATTTCCAGTCGTCGGTGTCGGGCCTGGGGGGCTGCCCCTACGCCAAGGGCGCGACCGGCAATGTGGCGACGGAAGACGTGGTCTTCCTGCTGCACGGCATGGGCATCGAGACCGGCATCGACCTGGACAGGCTGGTCGACGCCGGCCAGTACATCAGCGACCAGCTCGGCCGGCCCAGCGGCTCGCGCGTGGCGCGCGCGCTGCTGGCCAAACGCGCCAGCGCCTGAGCGGCCGCTGCCGGGATCAGCGGTCGGTGTCGCTGTTGGTGGTGGTCCAGGTGTGCACGCCCGCGCTGTGGGCGGTGGTCACGCCAGGCACCTGGCTGACCACGTAGCGGGCCAGTTCGACGTCGCGCGGTTGCTGCGCGAAACCGTGCAGTTCGGCCACGCCTTGCGCGACGGTGACCGTCAGGTCCTTGGCCTTGGCGCCGAGCTGGGCCGTCAGCGCCGACTGCGCGGCGGTGGCCAGCGGGTCGGTGTCGGCGGCCTGGACCTGGACGGTGAAGGCGGCGGCGGTGATGGCGAGGATGGAGAGGTAGGTCTTCATGGCAGTGCTCCTGATGAGGATGGGGAGGGGTTGCCGTCGGGTCGGTGCGGAGGCCGGCTGTCGGGTGGGGTCATGGTGCGCTCCGCAAGTGGGCCAACCCTGAAGCCGCGGTAAAGTCCTGCGGCCGTCTGGTAAAGGCGGCTTTACATACCGGGTCTGCCACCGGCGCAGGCCCCCTTGGATCGTTTGTATTGCGTTGGGTTCACCATGGAATGGAATGTCTGGCTCGCTTTTTTTGCCGCCTCCTGGGTCATCGCGGTTTCGCCGGGCTCGGGCGCGGTGCTGTCGATGAGCCACGGCCTGGCCTATGGCGTGCGCCAGACCAGCGTGACCATCGTCGGTCTGCAGCTGGGGCTGTCGGTGATCCTGCTGATCGCGGGCGTCGGGGTCGGCGCGCTGTTGCTGGCCTCGGCCGCTGCGTTCACGGTGGTGAAGGTGGTGGGCGCGGCGTATCTGCTGTACCTGGGTGTGAAACAGTGGCGCGCGCCGGTCGACGCGAAGGCGCCCGCCGCCGGGGATGCGCTGGTGAAGCACGCCGGCCTGCCGACCGTGCGCGAGCGCGTGCTGACCGGCTTCATGACCAACGTCACCAACCCCAAGGGCATCGTGTTCATGGTGGCGGTGCTGCCGCAGTTCATCGACCCGCTGAAGCCGCTGTGGCTGCAACTGCTGATCCTGCTCATGACCTCGGTCGGCGTCGACCTGATCGTCATGCACGGCTACGCCTTCCTGGCTTCGCGCGCGCAGCGCTGGCTCGCCACGCCGAAGGCGCGCCGGGCGCAGAACCGCGTGTTCGGCGGCGTGCTGATGCTGATGGGCACCAGCCTGCTGCTGGTGCGCCGCGGCGCCTGAAGCCCCTCCGGGCGGCGTCTGTCAGCCAGGGTCGGTACCATTGCGGCCCATGAGTGAAGCCGCCCCGAACACTGTCGATCTGCCGCCCGGCGTGGCGCGCGTGACCGCCGCGCTCGCCGGTCTGGGACACCCGCACACGCCCGTCATGCTCGACGACGCCGCGCGCACCGCGCAGCAGGCCGCCGACGCGCTGGGCGTGGCACTGGGTCAGATCGCCAAGAGCATCATCTTCCGCCGCAAGACCGACGACGTCGCCGTGCTCGTGGTCACTTCGGGCGACCTGCGCGTCGACGAGAAAAAGGTGCAGGCCATCGTCTGCGCCGAAGGCGGCAAGCTGGGCCGCGCCGACGCCGACTTCGTGAAAGAAAAGACCGGCTTTTCGATTGGTGGCGTGTCGCCGCTGGCGCACGCCTCGGCCCCGGTGACGCTGATCGACGAGCAGCTGTTCCGCTTCGATGTGATCTGGGCCGCGGCCGGCCATCCGCACGGCGTGTTTCGCCTGAGCCCCGACGATCTCCGGCGCCTGACCGGTGCCCCGGTGCACGACGTCACCGTTCCTCCTTCTGTCTGAATTCATGATCTTCAAGAAACTGTTCGGCCGCCGCGAGACGACTCCGCCGCCACGTCCCAAGGTCTTCAACAACCTCGAAGACGCGCGTGCGCGCCACCCGGCCGACAAGGACGTGCCCTCGCCCTGCATCTCGGTGTGTCAGATGGACGCCGAGACCAAGCAGTGCAAGGGCTGCTACCGCACGGTCGAAGAGATTGCCGGCTGGAGCCGCATGGACGACGCGCAGCGGCTGATGGTCTGGGACCGCATCGAAGACCACCAGGTCCAGATCGGCAAGTTCTGAGGTTTCCGCGGAGGTCGCATGTCCAGCACGCTGCACGAAATCGATTTCTTCTACGACCCGATTTCTCCGTATGCCCACCTCGCCTTCGAGCGCTTGCCGCAGGCGCTGCAGGGGCTGAGCGTGGTGGTGCGCTACAAGCCGGTGCTGTTTGCCGCGCTGCTCAAGGCCCACGGCCAGCTGGGGCCGGCCGAGATCCCGTCCAAGCGCGACTGGACCTACCGGCAGGTGCTCTGGCTGGCACAGCACCAAAGCGTGCGGCTGGACCTGCCGGCGGCGCATCCGTTCAATCCGCTGGCGCTGCTGCGCCTGGGTCTGGCGACCTCGACCGCCGACGCGCCCGGCCAGACCAACCGCTACGTGACCGAAGCGCTGTTCCACCACGTCTGGCACGGCGGAGGCGATCCCCTGGAGCCGGCGCGGCTGGCGGCGCTGCAGGAGCGCTTGCAGGATCACATGCGCGAGCGCGAGAAATCCTGGCTCGCGCCCGACGGCGACGAGGTCAAGGCCCGGCTGCGCCGCAACACCGACGAGGCGCTGGCGCTGGGTTTGTTTGGCGTGCCGTCGATGGTCGCGGGCGGACGGGTGTTCTGGGGCCTGGACGCGCTGCCGATGCTGCGCGAGAGCCTGGATGGCGCGGCCTGGTTTGCGGGTGCGGCCTGGGACTCGGTGAAGACCTTGCCGGTGGGCGTGCAGCGCAGGGACCCGAAGGCTTCTTGATCTCGCGCAGGATGGCCCCGCACGCCCCGGCATAAGATTCAGGCAGGTCGATACGGCGCCGCCCCGGTGCCGACGACGACCGGCAAAGCGCTCACCCAAAAGGAGAACCAACATGTTCAAGAAGATCCTCGTTCCCACCGACGGCTCCGAGCTGTCGCTCAATGCCGCCCACACCGCTGCCCAGATGGCCAAAAGCCATGGCGCGGAAGTGATTGGCGTGTATGTGATCGATCCCTTTCCCTACATCGGCATCGGCGATGCATCGGCCGCCGGCCTGCAGGCCTATCTGGCCGAGTCGCGCAGCGTGGCCGGCCAGGCGCTGGATGCGCTGGGCAAGGTCTGCACCGCCGCGGGCGTGCCCTACGCCGGCGACACCATCGAACGCAACGTGGTCTACGAAGGCGTGATCGAAACCGCCAACGCCGAAGGCTGCGACCTGATCGTCATGGCCTCGCACGGCCGCCAGGGCGTGTCGGCGCTGGTGCTGGGAAGCGTGGCCCAGAAGGTGCTGACGCACACCAAGCTGCCGGTGCTGATCGTCAAGGGCTGACCGGCTGGGCGGCAGACATCGCCGCCCCAACGGCAGTGTGATCGGAGGAAGTTCCCGGTCAGGTTGTTGCCACCTGTAACAGGCTGCTGTTGTGTAACAACAGTGGGGCACCGAACCGACAGCGCGACGTACATTCGCGCCCCATGGATCCGACATCACCCCACTTCAGGAAGGGGCGCTCCGGCGCTTCCCGTGTGCTGATCTGTCGCCTGCTCGCGCTGGCCCTGGTGGCCACGCTGGCGGCCTGCGGCGGTGGTGGCGGCGACAGCACGTCGTCATCCGGCGGCCTGTCATCGCGCTCGGCGGCGGCGGGGAGTGGTGCACAGGACGGCGCGGATGGCGAATCCAGCTCCCTGTGGTCGGGTCTGGTGGGCGCCATCGATGGCGCGCTCAACAAGATCGGCATCGACATCGGTGCGGAGCCCAAGGCAGGCACCACGCAGCTCGACGCCGTGCGCCTGGCCAACCAGGCGACCTTCGGTCCGAACGAAGCACTGATCGCACAGATCCGCCAACAGGGACCGGCGCTGTGGATCGCCGAGCAGATGAACCTGCAGCGCCAGGCCGTCAAGCGCGTGCCCGGCGCGGCCGACGTGGTGACCACGGTGGCGCTGCCCAAGTCGCGCTATACCAGCGGCGGCACCAACGCCGTGCACAAGGACACGACCGGCGATTTCTGTGCGGACAAGGGCAGCAACTGCTGGCGCGACTGGTCATCGTCGACACCGCTGGTGTGGGACTTCTACCGCAACGCGGTGCACAGCCCGGACCAGCTGCGCCTGCGCGTGGGCCTGGCCCTGCAGCAGATGCTGGTGATCTCCAACTACGAGGTCAGCGGTACCTACGGCCTGCGCAACTACAACAACATGCTGCTGGACAACGCGTTCGGCAACTACCGCGATGTGCTGGAGAACGTGATCCTCTCGCCGGTGATGGGCGACTACCTGGACCACGTCAACAACGACAAGAACGCACCCAACGAGAACTTCGCCCGCGAGCTGCTGCAGCTGTTCTCGCTGGGCACCTGCCTGCTCAACACGGACGGGTCGCTGCAGGGCGGCACCTGCACGCCCACCTACGACAACGAACGGGTGCGCGAATACGCCTTTGCACTGACCGGCTGGACCTATCCGGCCGGCGGCGCCACGCCCTGGGGCTGCTATCCCTCCGGCGCCAACTGCCAGTTCTATGACGGCAACATGGTGGTGAAGACGGCCAGCATGCACAACACCCAGCCCCGCACACTGCTGTCGGGTGTGACGCTGGGCAATGGCAACACGGCGCCCGCAGCGCTGCAGGCGGTCCTCAACAGCATCATGGCGCACCAGAACGTGGCGCCGTTCGTGAGCCGCCACCTGATCCAGCAACTGGTGACCAGCAACCCGAGTCCGGCCTATGTGCAGCGTGTGGTCACTGCGTTCAATACGGGGCGCTACGGCACTTTCGGCGGTGGAAAGAAGGGTGACCTCGCGGCCACAGTGGCGGCGGTGCTGCTCGACACCGAGGCGCGATCGACGCCCACCAACACCGCCGGCCGGCTGCGCGAACCGATCCAGCTGTTCACCGCCGTGCTGCGGGCGCTCAATGGCCGTACCGACGGCGACGCGCTGGGATGGTGGTGGGGTGAAGAGATGCGCGAGCATGTGTTCCGCCCACCGTCGGTGTTCAACTTCTATCCGCCCGACTACCCCGTGGCAGGGACCACACCGCCCCTGGTCGGACCGGCGTTCGGCATCCACAACGCCAACACCGCGCTCAACCGCCTCAACTACATCAACTACCTGGTGTTCTGGGACGGTTCGAACCCTGGCTCTGACGTCCCCAATGCGGTGGGCACCAAGGTCGACCTGACCGCCTTCACCGCCGACGCCACCAATGCCGCGACGCTGGTGGACCGGCTGTCGCTGCTGGCGCTGGGCGAGCCGCTGCCCACTGCGTCGCGCACGGCGGTGATCAACGCGGTCAATGCCTATTCTTCAAGTACCGCCAGTGGCCGCACGAACCGGGTCAAGCAAGCCGCTTTCCTGGTATTCGCCTCGCCGCAGTTCCAGATGACCCGCTGAGAGAAGACCATGAAACCGCTTCATTCCATCGATGCGCTGATGCTGGACCGCCGCCGCTGGCTCAAGTGGGGGGGCGCCTCGGTCGCCGGGGCCTTTGGCGCTGGCACCCTGTCGGCCCTGCTGCAGAACCCGGCCCAGGCCCAGGCCAATACCTACCGCGCGCTGGTGTGCGTGTTCCTTTACGGCGGCAACGACGGCCAGAACATGGTGGTGCCCACCGACACCACGCGCTACAACCAGTACGCCGGCGTGCGACAGGCGCTGGCCCTGCCAAAGAGCAGCCTGGTTACCCTGACGGGCACGGACCTCGGCCTGCACCCGGCGATGGCGTCGCTCGCGCCGATCTGCACGGCCCAGAAGATCGCGCCGGTGGTCAACGTCGGCCCGCTGTTTGGTCCGCTGACCAAGGCCGAGTACCGCGCGCTGCCCGACACGGACCAACGCATTCCGGACAACCTGTTTTCGCATTCCGACCAGCAGATCGAGTGGGAGTCGTCGAGTGCCCGTTCGCTGGAGCGCACGGGCTGGGGCGGCCGGGCCACCGACGCCATGGCCACCGTCAACCCGGTGATCTCGGTGGGAGGCAACGGCCACTTCGGGCTGTCGGCGCTGGGCACGCCGCTGGTGCTGCCCGGTCCTGGCGGTACGTTCGGGGTGGACAACCTGTCTGGCACAGGAGCGTCCACGGTCGCGCGCAAAGCGGCGCTTGAAGCGATGTACCAGAGCGCCAACCTTGGCAGCAGCAACCTGATGCTTGGTGCCTATGCGCAGCAGCAGCGCACGGCCTTTGACATGTCGGCCCGCCTGGGAGCCATCGTCAAGGTGGAGCCGAGCACGACCTCTCCGACCGCGATCGACACCGCTTTCGCGCCCCTGATCGACGCCAACGGCAACATCACCTCCCATCTGGGCGAGCAGCTCTATCAGGTGGCCAAGCTGGTGGAGGGGCGCGCCACGGTGCAGGGCGACAAGCAGCTGTTCTTTGCCCAGCAGGGCGGCTTCGACACCCACAACGAGCAGATCGCCGCCGACAGCCTGACCGGCAGCCACACCCGGTTGCTCCAGGAGCTCGCGGACGCCATGGCCTGCTTCTACAACGCCATGGCGGCGATTGGACTGTCCAACAACGTGACCCTCTTCACCCAGAGCGACTTCGGCCGGACCTTCGCGCCCAACAGCAGTTCGGGCACCGACCACGCCTGGGGCAACCACCACCTGGTGATGGGCGGCGCGGTCAACGGCGGGACGGTCTACGGCACCTACCCCGATCTGGTGCTCGGCGGGCCCAGCGACGTCGGCCAGGAATCCTGGGAGCTGCAGGGGCGCTGGCTGCCCAGCACCAGCGTCGACCAGTACGCCGCGACCCTGCTGCGCTGGTTCGGCGCCAGCGACCCACAGCTGGCCACCATCCTGCCCAACCTCGCGAATTTCAGCGTCAAGAACCTCGGCTTCCTGGCCTGAGCATTCCTTTTCGACCAGCGGCGGCGCGTGGGGGTTGCCGGGCCAGCCGCCGGGCCGCCCCAAGGCAGGCCCAGCCCCCTGGGGGGGCAGCGACCCGCGCAGCGGCGGAGCGTGGGGGCTCCTTCCTCATCTCCGGAACTTGCCGTCGGCGTCGATGATGGACAGGTCGGCGAAATCCAGACCGGAGTGGTCGGTCGGGGTGTAGCTCAGATCGAGGCCGCCCAGATCGAGCTTGCCGATGCCTTCGAGGGCCGCGCGCAGCTTCTCCCGGGTCGGGTCCTTGCCGGCTCGGCGCAGTCCCTCGACCAGCACCTTGGCACTGACAAAGCCCTCCAGCATGGCGGGCGTCACACCCTCCTGGCCCTTGGCGCTGGCCAGTGCGAGCGCTTCCTTGACGATGGGCGCGGACATCGAGCGTTCGTAGGGCAGCACCTGCGCGACGATGGTGCCGCGCGCGATGTCGCCCAGTCCCTTGATGAACCCGGCGGATGCGTTGTTGGACAGGGTCACCAGCTGGGCCCGCGAGCCGGAAGCCCGCAGCGCCTTCATGCCATCCACCACGGCCGTGCCGGAGCCGATGTAGAGCACAGCCTGCGGGTTGGCCTGTTTCAGGGTGGGCATGAGCGGGGCGAAGTCGGGCTTGGCGCGGTCGTACTTCAGGTGCGCCACCGGCTGCCGGCCCACGGCGGCAAAGCCCTTGAGCGCACCGACCACCGCGTCGGCACCGAAGGTGTCGTCCACCTGCACGATGGCGATGCGCTCGATGCCGATCAGGCTCAAGTGACGGATGGCGCGTTCGGCCTCACGCTGGTACGGCGCGCGCACATTGAACACCCAGGGGTTGACCGGTTCGTGCAGCACCATCGCGCCGGTCGACGGGCCGACCAGGGGAATCTTGTGCTCGGCCAGCAGCGGCATGATGGCTTGGTTGTGTGGCGTGCCGCGCGTCAGGAACAGGGACACGACGCCCTGGTCGATCAGTTTCTTCGCGTTCTCGACCGCGATCTTGGGGTCGAACTGGTCGTCGAGCTGGCGCAACTCGATCTTCTGCCCGTTGACCCCGCCCTTGGCATTCACCGCGTCAAACCACAGCTTGGCGCCGTCGGTGGCCTCCTTGACGCTGGAGGCCACCGCCCCGGTGATGCCGGCGGTCTGACCGACCAGGATCTGGGACCAGGCGGGGAGTGCCAGGGAGCTGCCGAGGATCAGGCCGGCCAGGGCGCGACGCAGTGCGGATGAGTGGGAAGCGGCTGTCTGCATGGTGTGTTCTTTCTCGTGTCTCCAACGTGTTTCCAGTCTGCCCCGGCCCGGACACCGCGTCACTTGTGGAAATGACGTAGGGCGCCGGCAGACCGACGGCCGGCCTCCTAGAATGTTTGCCTCCCACCCAGGAAGGCCTGCATGTCCGACGATCTCCGCCCCGCCGACGAACCCGTTTCTCCCTCCGAGGCGCCCGCGGAAGCTCCCGGCACCGGCACAATCCGCATCCGCGGCGCCCGCCAGCACAACCTCAAGAACATCGATCTGGACATCCGCACCGGCGAACTGACGGTGGTGACCGGCCCCAGCGGCTCGGGCAAGTCGAGCCTGGTGTTCGACACCCTGTTCGCCGAGGGCCAGCGGCGCTACGTCGAAACCTTCAGCGCCTATGCACGCCAGTTCCTGGACCGCATGGACAAGCCGGCGGTCGACAAGGTGGAGGGCGTGCCACCCGCGATCGCCATCGACCAGACCAATCCGGTGCGCAGCTCGCGCTCGACGGTCGGCACGATGACCGAGCTGAACGACCACCTGAAGCTGCTGTTCGCACGCGGCGCCCATCTGTTTGACCGCGAGACCGCATTGCCGGTGCGCCACGACTCGCCGGAGTCGATCTATGCGGAGCTGCAACGGCGTTCTGCCGCACAAGGTGATCCGCGCCTTGTCGTCACTTTCCCGGTCGAACTGCCGGCCAGCACCACACCCGAAGAAATCGAACAGTGGCTCTCGGCCAGCGGCTACACGCGGGTGCAGGCCGAGCGCATCGTGCAGCGCGAGGCGAAAGAGGAAGCGCCCGCCAAGGGCAAGAAGGCCAAGCCGGTGATCGAGGCGGTGAAGCTGCTCGACGTGGTGGCCGACCGGTTCCGCCTGTCGAACGCGGAACCGGTGCGGGTGATGGAGGCGATCGAGGTCGGACTCAAGCGCGGCGCCGGCAAGCTGATGGTCTACGCGCTCAAGGAAGAGGGCGAGCCCGACATCTGGCGTTTCAGCACCGGGCTGCATTGCCCCGAGAGCGACATCCGCTACACCGATCCGACGCCGTCGGCCTTCTCCTTCAACTCGGCCGTGGGCGCCTGCGAGAGCTGTCGCGGCTTCGGGCGTGTGATCGGGGTGGACTACGGGCTGGTGATTCCCGACGAAAAGCTCACGCTGCGCAACGGCGCGATCAAGGTGTTCCAGACGCCGGCGTGGAAGGAGTGCCAGGACGACCTGATGCGCCACGCGGAGAGCGCGGGCATTCCGCGCGACACGCCCTGGAGCAAGCTGACGCCCGAGCAGCGGCAGTGGGTGATCGGCGGCACGCCGACTTACAAGGACGGGCAGTGGGGCAAGCAGTGGTATGGGGTGGCGCGGTTCTTCGAGTATCTGGAGAGCAAGGCCTACAAGATGCACATCCGGGTGCTGCTGTCGAAGTACCGCAGCTACACGGAGTGTCCGGTGTGTGCGGGGGCTCGGTTGAAGGGCGACAGTCTGTTGTGGCGCATCGGATCGAAGGTGCAGGCGGATGCGGTGTTGCCTGCTACGAAGCGGTATCTGCCTCGGGGGGTGAAGTGGTCGCGTGCGCAGCTGGAGGCCTTGCCTGGTCTCTGTTTGCACGATCTGATGCTGATGCCTCTGTCGGATCTGCGGCGGTTTTTTGAGGACCTGTCTGTTTCGCTCGCTGGCGAGGCTGCGGGGCGGGCGGAGCGCCCGGGGGCGTCAGTCGCACGCTCCGATTCCTTCCCCGGGCACTCCGCCCGCCCC
>NZ_JBPZHA010000021.1:0-26108 GCF_051857515.1 Hydrogenophaga sedimenti | reverse complement strand
GTGCATGGTGGCGGGCGTGTCGCCGAACTGGCAAGACGAGCTGGGTACTTTGCTCACTCGCACACTCACCGGCTCAGTCCAGCGCACCGTCGGCGCTCGCATTTGAATAAATCAGGGTCGACTGTTTAGGTTGAGTCATTGGCGGAGACAGCCTCCCCCGGGGAAGAAGCCCGAGAACTATCGTTCAACGCTCCATGTCGACAGAGGGTCTGGTTTTCACAACCTCTCGCGATTGCACCGAGGTAGTCCGTTGCTTGTCCTGACGCGCTGCCTCACGTTGAACCCGAGGCCAGACCTCTTTGAAGTACGCCGATTCGCTGATGAACCGCAGGATGTGCTTGGCCAGTTCCCGGTCCTCCGGGACATCGGATTCCTGCAGCGCATTCTTGATGCGGCCCCAGGCCTGGAAAGCCCCGCCGTGGCTGCGCTCGTAGCTTGCACCCGACTTGACCTGCTGCTCGGCACGTCGGCTCAACCGCCCATCCTGCCACGCCTTCAGCTGCCAGATGCGTTCATCCCGGCGGTTCGCCCCGCGCGAGGCTTGGCGCGTCGCCTCAGCCTCCACGCCCAGTTCCCGCAACTTCTCCGCAAAGGTCTCGCGCCAGCGGTGCAGGTCGGTCTTGCGCGGGTTCAGTCGCTTGCCGTCGATCGACTCGGCCTTCACGCTCAGGTGCACGTGCGGGTTGGCCTGGTGCTCGTGCAGCACCATCACGTAGTGGTGATCCCTCAGCTCTCTTTTCGCGAACCCGCGCGCGGCCTTCAGCACGGTCTGCGCATCGGTGCCACGCGGCATCGACAGCATGATGTTGAAGGCTTCGCGCCGATGGCTTGTTTCCGGGATCAGCGATCCGCTGACGCGCCATTGATCGACCAAGTCGTGCATGGCCTCCTTGCCTTCCCGCACGACGCCCCTGTCGTCCTCCATGCGCAGCTGGCCGTTCTTGCAGATGTAGCGAAAGTGCGCCGCGATGGCGCCCATGCCCCTACCACCCCCGGTGACCTTCACCATCACCTGCGGTGCCCGCCGCATCACGGTGGCGGCGATGCGGTGACGAATCGTGGCCGCACTGGGCCGGTTCGGGGTGTTCAGGCGCGGCGTGGTTTCCGGCTTGACGATGCGGCTGGCCGGGTAGAACAGCCGCGCACCCCATTCCACCAGCACGCCGTCGATGGAGGGGCTGGTGGTCATTGGGGTCGCCGGGTTGCCCGCAGCTCGGCCACCAGCGCTGATGCCGTGTTGAGGTGGCGCCCGATGTCTTTGTTCAGCGTATCGATGCCGGCCTGATAACGGTCCAGTTCCTGCGACGCACCGGGCTTGACCATGTGCAAGATGCGCAGGTAGGCGCTGAGGTCGGTACTGATGACGGCCAGCCGGTTGGTGGAGGCCTGCAGCGCGGCCACGGCCTGGGCGTGGTTCCTGGGCGGCGGCGCCCCTTCAATGAGTGCGGCCACATAGATGCTCTTCGAGACATTGGCGGTGCGGGCCTGGTAGTTCATCAATGCGGCGTGTCCGGCTGGCAGGCGCAGAGTGACCTTGATCACCTGCTCCTCGCGCACATATTTCAAGGGTTTCGGGTCGGGCTTCTGATCGCCAGACTTCGGGGCAAGGTAGGCCAGCACGGCCTGGCGCACCAGGGCTGCCGGGGTCATCTGGTTCACCAGTGCGCGCGTTTGCAACGGCTCGCGCAAGCCGCGCAGGTCGATGGTCACCCGGTCACGCTGAGGCTTTCCCATGGCCTGCTTCGGCACTGACGGGTGTGGTTTCAGGCGTCAGCCGGGCTGCCAGCTCGGCGACACGCTGACGCAAGGCCGCCACCTGATCGTGGGGGAGGGCATCGATGCCACCTGACCGGTTCAGCCGCTGCAGCGCGGCATCCAGCCGCTCACAGAGCCCGCTGGCACGGGCCAATGACTGCGCCATCTTGTCCGGTCGCGGGAGTGTCCGTGTCGGCTTGTCAGCAGCGGGGGCACCCATCCGAGCCGTATCACGGAGACTGGCCACGGCTTCACGGGTGATCGGTTCCGTGCCAGCGACAAGGGCTGCCACCTGCTCGGGCTGCTCTTCATGCAGGCGGCTCAGCTCGTGGAGCGTGCGCGGGGACTCGCAGCGCCCGTCTCTGAGCGCCTGGTCCAGCACGGGTGGCAGGTCGAGCAGGGCCAGGTGGTGTGCCACCGTGCTCAGGTCCATGCCCAGCTGGCGGCCGACCTCGGCGTTGGATTCGCCGGCATCCACCCGTCGCCGGATGAACTGCGCCAGTTCGAGCGGGGAGAGGTTCTGCCGCTTCAGGTTCTCGGCCACCTGGTCGTAGGCATTGCGGGCCTCGACCGCGAAGATGACGGGCACCGTGGTCAGCCCGGCTTGAATGGCGGCGCGCCAGCGCCGGCTGCCAAAGCGAATCAGGTAGCGTCCCTTGTCGTTCCGGTCACTGACGACGATGGGCTGCAGCATGCCGCGCTGGGCGATGTCCTGCGCCAGCTCCTCGATCGCCTCCGGCGGAAATTCCTTGCGCGGGTTGTCCGGGTCTTCGTCCAGCTGGTCGATGGGCACCACCAACGCCAGGCCGGTCGGAACGGGTCTGCCCTCGAACAGGTTCAACTGGTCAAGGTTGATGCCTGGGGGCTTGCGATTGGCAAGGAAGTTGGTCAGTGAGCCCATGATTGATCGTCGAGAGTGACGACGACCACTCTAGGGGCCAACAAGGACTGGTTGCGTGCTGGATTCGGTTCGAATTCCAGCTGATGCCTTCCAGCCGTGAAAGTTGCGTAGTTGGCGATCAGCCAACAGTGCGCTTTTTTCAGTCCACTCGTTCGACAGGCTGTTGGCTTGTTTGGGTTGCTCCTATTGTCGATGTTGACTGTGCTACCGTTCCTCGCATGGAACGAATTGATGTGAAAACTGCTCCGGAAGCCACCCTGCTGGACAGGATCAAGATCCTTGCTGTTCAGGCAATGTTCTCGGACGATGAGTTGCTAGAGCAACTTGTACTCAAGGGCGGAAATGCTATGGCGCTGGTACATCAAGTCAGCGCGCGTGCCTCTGTTGATCTGGATTTTTCTTTGAAGCAGGACTTTGGCGACGATGTCGCTGGAGCGGAGGCCCGCATCCGCAAAGCTTTGACCGAGACCTTTCGTGCCAATGGGTTTGAAGTGTTCGACTTTCGAATGCTCGAGAAGCCGCGAGCAATCTCAGAAGACATGCGGCACTTCTGGGGTGGCTACGCTGTCGAGTTCAAACTTGCGAGCGGTGAGGTGTTTGCCGCGCATCACGACGACTTTGAGGTCTTGCGCCGACGGGCTGTGAACCTTGGACTTGGTACCAAGTTCTTGATTGACATCAGCCGCTTCGAGTATGTTGATGACAAACGCCAGGTCGACTTTGACGGCTACATGATCTACGTGTATTCGCCGGAGATGATTGTTTGCGAGAAGCTTAGGGCTATATGCCAACAGATGCCCGAGTACGGGCCGTTTATCAAGCGGGATCGTGCGGGAAGCGCTCGCCCTCGAGATTTCGTAGACATCTTTGTACTGATGGATGTGCTCAAGCTGGACTTGTCGACGGAGAAGGTGGCCCAGATCTTGAGGACGATGTTCGAGGTCAAGAAGGTGCCACTGGCTTTTCTTGGCAAAGTGGCAGAGGTGTATGACTTTCACAATGCCGGCTTTGCTGCAGTAGAGGCAACCGTCTCGCCCGAGTTCGACCTCAGGGAGTTTCGCTTCTACTTCGACTACACCCTGACCCTGATCCAAGCACTAAAACCCACTTGGGACGTGTAGTCGCCAGGATTGGTCGTAGCGCGTGTCTTTCATTTCATGCGCCAGATAGAAGTCGTACTCCATCGAAAGTCGTCTCACCAGATCAATCTGACTTGACTTGTAGTCTGCGCGTTGAAGGTAGTAACCAACGGCTTGGTGATAGGGGTAGAGGAACCTAAGCTTCTGCAGCATGGCCACCAGCTTGTTAATGGACACTCGGTCTTTTGCCATTCTGTATGCCTTGGCAACCTCATAGACCCCGCCCGCATACACCGGCCGTACGGTGATGTCTATCAAGGTTCGCTCAATACTCGTCAGCCGACCTTTGACTTCAGCCCCGCTTTCGTCCGTCATCATTTCCGCGATGACACCCAGGTGACCGGTATCAGCGCCGTTCAGCAAGAAGATTTTCTTGTCTTCATGTTCCACCCAATTGTTCGATGATCGCGCTGGTTTTTGGAAAGCGGTATCTATCGCCGCCTGACTGATCTCAGTCTCACGCGAACTTTCAACTTGGGTGGTTCGCTCGTCAGTGAGGTATATGGACTTGGGTGATTGCTCAGTCAGACCATGCGCTCGCATTGCCGTGTAGTGGCTAAAGTGCAGGTCTTTTTTGAGACCGAGCAGTATGGCCAGCAAGGGCGCGTGATCCCACACATAGCACTTCTCTTCCCGTTGCGGAAAGCGGAAAACATACTGCTTGAGCTTTGAGTGCTTCAGTAGAAATTCGACAAAACGCTCGGCTGTTGTGTTTTGCGCTAGACGCCAGAAGCCTCGTTGCTCCGAGAGGATTGCGTAAACCTCTCGCGGCTTAAGGACTCGACTAGGAAGCTCGTCGAAGTACCGAACGATATCCGGCTTGGCGATCTGGATGCGTGCGCGACTCATCCCTCGGGTCGAGGTCACAACCTCACGCATCGTTGTACTTAGCAGCATTCATGCTGCTAAGTATGACATTCATCAAGCTGGATCACAAGCACAGGCTTATTTTCTTCATGTAGATCTCTTTTTGTCATGTGCTATGCAGCGTTTACGCTGCATAGCATAATGATTCTTTGGAATTCTGTCAACCACCTGTGCTTTGATCCAAGGCCAAACATGAGCCTCTAGTGAGGGGAATCAAGCACTCTGTCTAAGACAGCTATCAAGCAACAGGGTTACTCTTGCAATCTTGTTCAGATGTTGTTATGCTATGAAGCGTATACGCTTCATAGCACAATATATCTTCGCTATAAAGTCTGTTCTGAGGGTGCCGTCGTAATAATGGCTAGACACCAAGAAGAGACGCATCGACTAAAACCGCAACCTTCTCCTACGCGCCACGTCACACCTCGCAGACAACTCGAAGCTTGTCCAGGTAATCCGCCCAGGCCTGCAACATCGTTCGCCGCTGTTCCACGAACTCCGTCCGGTTGTACGCCCTGCCCAGACTGTCGCGCACCGAGTGCGCCAGCTGCGCCTCGATCACGTCTGGGCTGAAGCCCAGGCGCTCGTGCAGCATGGTCCTGGCCGTCGCTCTGAACCCGTGGCCTGTAACTTCATCGGCCGGAAAGCCCATGGCGCGCAAAGCGGCATTGATAGTGTTCTCGCTCATCGGGCGGTGGTGGTGCCGCTCACCGCGAAACACCATCTTGGCATGGCCGGTCAGTTGGTGCAGGTCGCGCAGCACGGCCACCGCCTGACGGGGCAGCGGCACCAGGTGTGGCGCGCCTTGCTGCTTCTCGCGCAGCTCGCGCTTCATGCGCACCGAGGGCACAGTCCAAAGCGCTGCGTCCAGTTCGATCTCGGGCCACTCTGCAAAGCGCAGTTCCCCTGGCCGCAGCAACAGCATCGGCGCCAGCTTCAGCGCCGCACGGACCACCGGCGTGGCGGCATAGGCATCGCAGGCGCGCAGCAGTTCGCCGAAGCGCTTGGGGTCGGTGATGGCCGGGAAGTGCTGGGGTTCGGGCCTGCGCAGTGCGTCTTTCAGGTCGCGCGCCGGGTTGACGGTGCTGCGCCCCGTGGCGATGGCATAGCGAAAGATCTGCCCGCAGCTCTCCAGTGCGCGGTGGGCGGTCTCGATCACGCCGCGCGCCTCGATGCGCCGCAGCACCTCCAGCAACTGGGTCGGTGTGATGCCGATCACCGGCGCGCTGCCGACGTAGGGAAACACGTCGTTCTCCAGCCGGGCGATGACCTTCTCCGAATAGCCCTGCGCCCAGCCGCCGCGACGGACCTCGAACCACTCGCGGCCCACTTCTTCAAACGAATTGATGGGTGGCAGGCCTTGTTGCTGCCGCTTCTCAGCCTCGATGGCCTTGGCGTGCACGACACGCTGCGCCTTGCGCTCCTGGCTTGGGTCCTGGCCGTCAGCCACCTTCTCACGCGCTGCATCGGCCTTGCGCCGCGCAATCGCCAGCGTCGTGGAGGGATAGGTGCCGAGCGAGAGCGTCTTGCGCCGCCCTTCGAACGTGTAGTCCAGCCGCCAGCCGTGCGCACCCCCCTTTACAAAGAGCAGCAGGTACAGACCATCACCGTCCGTCAGCCGTTTGCGCGGATCACCGCTGCGCACGGCCTTGATGGTGGCATCCGAGGGAATGAGGTAGCGGGCCATGGCAGTAACTTTCTGGCCCGAAACAGCGATCAGGCCGGTTACTGCGGAAGTTACTGCGCAAGTGGGAAGAACTCAAGGAATTTCCCGAGACGCCCTGGGACAAGAAAAAAGCCCTTGAGCGTTGATTCTCAAGGGCTTTTAAGATTTTCTGGGACGTCCTGGGACGACTCAAAACAGTAACTTGGTGGCCTGGGACGGAATCGAACCATCGACACGCGGATTTTCAATCCGCTGCTCTACCAACTGAGCTACCGGGCCAAGAGCTCTCGATTATAGCAGCAGTTTCTGCGCTCCGGATCAAAGCGCGTTCCGCTTGCTGCGGGCCAGGTCCACGCCCAGTTGCTTGAGCTTGCGGTAGAGGTGGGTGCGCTCCAGCCCGGTTTTTTCGGCCACGCGGGTCATGGAGCCCGACTCCTTGGCCAGGTGGTACTCGAAATAGGCTTTCTCGAACTCGTCGCGCGCCTCGCGCAACGGGCTGTCGAGGTTGAACGACTGCTGCGACTGCGGCCCGATGTCGAGCACCATCTCCGGCAGGGTGCCACCGGTCATGGCGGCCTCCACCGTCAGCTCGGCCGGCGGAATCGCCAGGCCACCCGGCTTCTGTGCCACGGGTGCGGAAGGCTTGAGGGCCGGCTTGTTCAGTCCGACATCCACCGCCTTGAGCAGCTTCTGCAGGGTGATGGGCTTTTCAAGGAAGGCTGTGGCGCCGATGCGCGTGGCCTCGACGGCGGTGTCGATGGTGGCGTGGCCACTCATCATGATCACCGGCATGGTCAGCAATCCGGTGCTGGCCCACTCCTTGAGCAGCGTCACGCCATCGGTGTCGGGCATCCAGATGTCCAGCAGCACCAGGTCCGGGCGCAACTGGGTGCGGACGCTGCGGGCCTGGGCGGCGTTCTCGGCCAGTTCGACCGTGTGTCCCTCATCGTTGAGGATCTCGGACAGCAGGTCGCGGATGCCCAGCTCGTCGTCTACCACCAGAATAGTTGCCATGGTGCGCTTCGGTTCCCTCGGAATATGTTGTCAATTTGCAACTGCGAATGATAACGACACTTGGGCCCCTGTCACCCGGTTCTCGCTGACGCGGTTGCTGATGTCGACGCGACCGCCATGTTCTTCCATGATCTTGCGCACCACGGCCAGCCCCAGCCCCGTGCCCTTGGACTTGGTGGTGACGTAGGGCTCGAAGGCGCGTTTGAGGATGTGCTCGGCAAAACCCGGCCCCTGGTCGATCACCGACAGCCGCACCCAGGGCCCGCTGTCGGCCCGGCGCGTGCGCAGCAGCACCGTGGCGTCCGACTGGCCGCCCATCGCGTCCTGGGCGTTCTGCACCAGGTTGTGCAGGATCTGCCGCACCTGCTGCGGGTCGGCCAGGACGGGCGGCAGGTCGTCGGCCAGCTCGGTGCGCACCGGCACCGCGGCGTGGTCGTACAGCACCAGGATGTCCTTGATCAGCGCATTGAGGTCGGTCGGCAACAGTTGCGCCGCCGGCAGCCGCGCGTAGTCGCGGAACTCGTTGACCAGCCGCTTCATCGCGTCGACCTGGTCGACGATGGTGCGCACCGACTTGTTGAGGATGGTCTGCTCGGCCGGTGGCACCTTGCCTTCGAGCTTCATCGCCAGCCGTTCGGCCGAGAGCTGGATCGGCGTCAGCGGGTTCTTGATCTCGTGCGCCAGCCGCCGCGCCACGTCGCCCCAAGCCTGGGCACGCTGCGCCGACACCATCTCGGACACGTCGTCGAACACCAGCAGCCGCTCGTTGTTGGGCAGCAGCGCGCCGCGCGCGATCAGGGTGATGCCGTCGTTGTTCGGTGTGCTGCCCGGCAGGCCCAGCTCGAACGACTGCTGCCAGTGACCGCCCTCGCGCGGCGACTCATCGGAGAGGAAGCGCTCGAACTCCTGCAGCACGCCGACGCCAAAGGTTTCCAGACCAGGCACCTCGTTCAAGGTGTGACCCAGGTACAGGCCCAGCGGCTTGCGCAGGATGCGTGCCGCACCCGGATTGACGCTGCGCAGGTGACCCTGCTCGTCCAGCACGGCCACGCCGGCCGTCAGGTTGTCCAGGATGGTCTGCAGGTTGTCGCGCGCGGCGTCGACCTGCTGCATGCTGCGCTGCACCGCCGACCGCGCATCCGACAGTTCCTGCGTCATGTTGGCGAAGGTGCGCGTCAGGCCCGCCAGCTCGTCCTTGGAAGTCAGCGCCGACTTGGGCGAGAGGTCGCCCTGCGCCACCTCGCGCATGCCCTCGGCCAGCACCAGCAGGGGCCGCACCATCTGGTTGCCCAGCACCACCGCCAGCAGCACCGCCCCGAACACCGACAGGAACAGCGCCAGCGTGAGCGTACCGATGTACATGCGCCGCAGGCCCTCGCGGCCCAGCGCCCGCTCCTGGTACTCGCGGTTGGCCACCTGCACCGCCAGCGCATCGGTCACCAGCGCCGCGGGCAGCGGCACCGTCACCTGCAGGTAACGCGGCTCATCGTCCAGCCCGAAGCCCGGAGCGCTGACCAGGGCCAGCACCTTGATGCGCGCCTGCACCGAAGCCGGGGCCGCGCCAGCGGCATCTCCCGCCTCGGCGCTCTCTTCCAGCCCCTCGACCTGCGCCACCACCCGGTTGGCCCGCACGGTCCGCAGCACCGCCAGCGGCGGCCGGCTCGGCGTGAAATCAAAGCGCGAAGCCCCGGCGGTGGCCAGCGCCTGACCGGCGCCGCTCCAGAGAATCAGGTCGCTGGCACCCAGCTGGTTGCGCAGGCGCTCCATCGCCAGCACCGCCGACGAGTTCGGCAAACGGGCCAGTTCCTCGGCGGCCACGCGGGTCTTGCCGCTGACGTCGGCACTCAGCGTGTCCAGCGTCGTGCGGCCCAGGTTCAGGCCCGCGGCCAGCGCCGACTCCACACGCACGTCGAACCAGCTCTCGATCGAGCGCGCCACGAACTGGTACGACACGGCGTAGATCAGCACCCCGGGCAACACGCCCACCAGGCCGATGATGGCCGCCAGCTTGAGCAGCAGCCGGCTGCCGAAACGCCCCATGCGGTAGCGCATGAACAGCCGCACCGCCAGCCAGACGATGATCAGCGCCAGCAGCACCGCCACCCCGACGTTCACCGCCGCCAGCCAGCCGAAGTTCTGTTCGTAGAACGCGCGGTTGCGGGTGGCCAGGGTGAGCAGGAACAGCAACACCATGCCCAGTCCGGCCATGAAGACCAGGGCGACGACCAGGGCCCAGCGCCGCCGCCGGGCCGTCTTTTGGTCGGCGCGGACCTCGGGGCCCAGGTCGGTGGCGGCCGACATCAGCGCACCTCGGGCACCATCGCCGCGCCTTCGGGCTCGTTGCGGGACGGCACTTCCAGCGAGCGTTGCACCTCGACGTCCCAGCCCGGCTGGTTGGCCATGCCGATCTGGAAGGGACGCGGCAGCAGCGACAGATCCAGCCGGAACCGCCACTGGGCGGTGTAGCGCACCCCATCCTCCAGCCGGCCCGGCTCGGCGATCGGCCAGCCGGCCACCCGGCTCACGCCCGCCAGCGCATCGGCCAGCGTGTCGTGGTTCTGGTGCAGGGGGTACTGGATGCCGGCCGCCGGCGTGCCGGGGCTGTCGGAGGAGTAGCTCACACGCCAGCGCCGGGTCAGGGGCTGGTAGGCCAGGCGCACGGTGCGGGTCACCTGGCTGATGCGCTTGTCGGTCCAGTACCAGCGCTCGCGCACCACGTCGGCCTGCCAGACAAAGTAGATTGGCACGCCCTTGAGCAGGGCATCTTCCACCGCCGGCGACGGCTCCAGGCCCAGCCGGACCGAGAGCTGCGCCCCGTCGCCAGACCGCTTCAGGGTGCTCTGCAGCACCTCGGGCTCGCGGGCGAGGGCCGGCAACAGCGACAGCGCCAGCAGCAGCCCCAGCAGCCAGCCGGACCACTGGCGAACACCGCGGCGGACGGCTGCCCCGGGGGCCATGCCTTCAGTCCAGCCTTTTGTCCAGGCGCGCGTAGTAGAAGCCGTCGTATCCACCCGAGGCATTGTCGTTGAACTCCCCATGGCCAACGACATTGCCCGGCAGCAAATGCCCCACAACAGGGACATGGCGGGCGTCGGTGTGGCGCTCAAGGAACGCGGCCACCTGGTCCTGCCCCTCGGCCTTGAACACCGAGCAGGTGCCATACAGCAGCCGGCCGCCGGGTTTGAGCAGCGGCCAGAGCGTGTCCAGCAGACGGCGCTGGATGGCCGCCAGCTGATCGACATCGCTGGCCCGGCGCAGCCAGCGCACATCGGGGTGGCGCCGGACAATGCCCGAGGCGGTACAGGGCGCGTCCAGCAGGATGGCGTCGAACGGCCGCCCGTCCCACCAGGCGGCAGGCTCGCCGGCATCGGCCGCCTTCACCTCGGCGCGCAGTCCCAGCCGCTGGAGGTTGTCGTGGATGCGGTCACAGCGGCGCGGGTCGACATCCAGTGCCAGCAGGTCCAGGTCGGCGCGCTCCAGCAGGTGGGCGGTCTTGCCCCCGGGTGCGGCGCAGGCGTCGAGCACGCGGTCCGCCGGCGCCCAGTCGCGGCCGTCCAGCAGCAATTCCGCCGCCAGTTGCGCGGCACCGTCCTGCACCGAGCACAGGCCCTGGGCAAAACCGGGCAGGCGCTCCACCGGCTGCGGCGTCGCCAGCACCACCCCATCGGTACCCGTCGGCGTCGCGGCAATGCCCGCGGCAGAAAGCTGGCCCAGGTAGTCGTCGCGCGACACCAGGCGGCGGTTCACCCGCAGGAACATCGGCCCGGGCCGGTTGTTCGCCGCCAGGATGGTTTCCCACTGCGCGGGGTGGTCGCGCTGCAGCCGCTCGACCCACCAGCGCGGGTGGTTCCAGACCGCGGCAGGTTCGCGCCGGGCCTGCGCCAGCAACGCCGGCGCTTCCCGCAGGTAGCGCCGCAGGCAGGCATTGAGAAAGCCCGACTGCATGCGCGTGTCGCGGTCGCGCTTGGTGACCTCGATCGCCTGGTCGACCAGGGTGTGTGGCGGGTAGTCGCGGCCCTCGCCGTCGCCGATCAGCAAGGCCAGCGCCGTGTGCAACAGGGCCTGCACCGGCGGTGCCGGCGGCCGGCGGGCCAGCAACGAGGCCACCGCGCGCGCCGTGCCCAGATGCCGCAGCACCTGGAACGACAGCGCCTGCACGCCGGGGCGCAGACCCGCCGCGACCTGCGGCAGAACCTCGGACAGCGAGCGCCCCTGCTCCACGGCCAGCACGCAGCGTGCGACCTGGTGCAGTTGTTCGGACAAGGGTGGCGCCAGACGGGCCGGCGCAGAAGGAGGAGATGACAAAGTGTTCAAAATGGTCAGGTGCCAGGTTCAGCCCAGGGTCCAGCCCGGAGCCACCACCCCTGCAGGCACCGCGGGCGTGGTGCCGCCGCGGGGCCTGTCGGGATCGCCGTTGCGCTCCAGCGGCAGCGGCTCCATGCGCCGGCCGTAGATCCGGCGCACGCGCTCTTCCAGTGACGGGTGGGAATCGAACCAGTGTGCCACGCCGCCCTGCTCGGTCCCCACCAGCAGCAGGTGCTGCACCACCGAACCGACGCGGCGCGACTCGACGCCATCGTTCCACTGGGTCATCACCTTGCGCAGCACGCCGCCCAGCCCGTCGCGGCTGCGCGTCCATTGCACCGCCCGCGCGTCGGCCAGGAACTCGCGCTGGCGCGAGACCGCCGCCTGCAGCGCGTGCCCCGCGACCCAGCCCAGCCAGCCGGCCGCCATCAGGGCCAGGCCCAGCACCGCCAGCACCGGACTGCGGTCCTCCCGCACATCGGAGGGCACCAGATCCTGGCCCATGCGAAACAGCATCTCCAGCCCGAACACCATGCCCACCAGCCGCATGTTCAGGCGCGTGTCGCCTTCCCGGATGTGGCTGAACTCGTGGGCCACGAGGCCCTGCAGCTCTTCGCGGGTGAGGAACTCCAGCGCGCCGCTGGTGACCGCCACCACCGCGTCGTCCTCGTCCCAGCCGGCGGCGAAGGCGTTGATGCCCAGATCGCGTGCCATCACCATGGCCGCTGGCCGCTTCATGCCGGCGGCGATCGCCATCTCGTCGACGATGTGGGCGAAGCGCCGTTCCTCGAAATGGGTGCCCGGCTGCGCCAGCCGCGCGCCCATCTGTTCGGCCAGTGCCTGTCCGCCCTTGGACAAGCGTGAGGTTTCGACCCACCAGCCCCCGAGCACGAACAGCAACGTGACCGCCGTGTTGACCTCGAAGAAGTAGCGCGGATAGCCCGCGCCGGGCACCCAGAAGCTCCAGCACACGCCGACCGCCAGCGCCAGCGCCGCGTTGACCGCGATCACCAGCAACAGCACCGTCAGGCCGAACGCCAGCAGCAGCCGCAGCGTGCGGCCGCGCGCCTCGCGCTGTGACTCAAAGATCAGCACGGCGGATCGCGCAGGTCAGGATGACAAACCTCAGAACGCGACCTTGACCGGTTGCCGCTCGGCCTCGCTCGAGGTGGACGCGAGCATGGGCAGGGTCTGGAAGTTGAAGAGCCGCGCCACGATCAGCGTCGGAAACTGCGCCGCGGCGTCGTTGAGTTCGAGCACATGGTCGTTGTAGGCCTGGCGCGCAAAGCCGATGCGGTTCTCGGTGCTCGCGAGTTCCTCGCTGAGCTCGCGCATGGTCTGGTCGGCCTTGAGTTCGGGGTAGGCCTCGGCCACGGCAAACAGGCGCCCCAGTGCGCCACCGAGCACCTGCTCGGCGCCACCGAGTGCCCCGATGGCCCCCGCGTTCAGCGGACTGGCGGCGGCCGACTGTTCGGCACTGTGCGCCTGGTTGCGGGCCGCGATCACGGCTTCGAGCGTCTGGGCCTCGTGCGCCAGGTACTTGCGCGCGACCTCGACCAGGTTGGGGATCAGGTCATAGCGCCGTTTGAGCTGCACGTCGATCTGACCGAACGCATTGGCGATCGCATTCTTGAGCCGCGTCAGGCGGTTGAAGGCGCCGATGGCCCAGAACACCACCAGCAACACCACGACCAGCAGGATCCACGAAACAGGTGACATCTTCAAACCTCCATCGGACGACAGTCGCCGGACACCGCCGGCGGGCGCTGGGCAATATAGCCCAAGGCCCCGACATGCCCAATGGTGCGCGCCGCCGCACACAAAAAAAAGCGCCCCCGGTCTGACGACCGGGGGCGCTGGCAGGTCGGACGGAAGTCCGGGCCGAAGGCTTATTCGGCCGACTCGCCGGTACCGGCGGCTTCTGCCTGGTCAGCGGCCAGCGACAGGGCGTCGGCCTCGGCGATGGCACGGCGCTCTTCGTCGTCCATCTTTTCCTTGACCTTGCGGGCTTCGTGATAGGCCATGCCGGTGCCTGCGGGGATCAGGCGGCCGACGATGACGTTTTCCTTCAGGCCACGCAGTTCGTCGCGCTTGCCCATGATGGCGGCCTCGGTCAGCACACGGGTCGTTTCCTGGAAGGAAGCGGCCGAGATGAACGAGTCGGTCGACAGCGAGGCCTTGGTGATACCCAGCAGCACGTTGCTGTAGGTCGCCGGGATCTTGCCGTCGGCGCGCAGGGCGTCGTTGGTGTTGAGGATCTCCGAACGCTCGACCTGCTCGCCGGCGATGTAGCTCGAATCACCGACGCTGTCGACAACCACGCGACGCAGCATCTGGCGAACGATCACCTCGATGTGCTTGTCGTTGATCTTCACACCCTGGAGTCGGTACACGTCCTGCACTTCGTCCACGATGTAGCGCGACAGTTCCTCGATGCCCAGCAGGCGCAGGATGTCCTGCGGATCGGCCGGGCCGTCGACCACGCTCTCGCCCTTGTTGACCACCTGGCCTTCGTGCACCAGGATGTTCTTTTCCTTGGGGATGAGCTCGTCCCAGATCTTGCCTTCCGGATCGGTGATCTGCAGGCGGACCTTGCCCTTGGTTTCCTTGCCGAACGACACGGTGCCGGTCATCTCGGCCAGCATGCCCTTGTCCTTCGGACTGCGGGCTTCGAACAGCTCGGCCACCCGCGGCAGACCGCCGGTGATGTCGCGCGTCTTCTGGCCTTCGACCGGGATGCGGGCCAGCACGTGGCCGGGGCCCACTTCCTGGCCGTCGCGCACTTCCAGCAGGGCGCCGATCTGGAAGCCCACCGTCACCGAGTGGTCGGTGCCGGGGATCTTCACTTCCTGGCCCTGGCCGTCGAGCAGCTTGACCAGCGGACGCACCACCTTGGCGGAGCCGCGGTGCTTCGGATCGATCACCACCAGCGAGGACAGACCGGTCACGTCGTTGACCTGCTTGGCCACCGTCAGACCTTCTTCCACGTTCTCGAACTTCACCTGACCGGCGAATTCCGTGATGATGGGTCGGGTCAGCGGATCCCAGTTGGCGAGGATCGCACCGGCCTTGATCGTCTGGTCGGCCTTGACCGCCAGGATCGCGCCGTACGGCACCTTGTGGCGCTCGCGCTCACGGCCGTGCTCGTCGTGGATGATGATTTCGCCGGAACGGGCAATCACCACCAGCTCGCCCTTGCTGTTGGTCACGTAGCGCATCGTGGCGTTGAAGCCGATCACGCCCGCCGACTTGGCTTCCACGCTGGAGGCCACCGCCGCACGCGAAGCCGCACCACCGATGTGGAAGGTACGCATGGTCAGCTGCGTGCCCGGTTCACCGATGGACTGGGCGGCGATCACACCGACGGCTTCGCCGATGTTCACCAGGCCGCCACGGCCCAGATCGCGGCCATAGCACTTGCCGCAGATGCCGAAGCGGGTCTCGCAGGTCAGCGCGGTGCGGACCTTGACTTCGTCCACGCCAGCCGCTTCCAGCTCGTCGAGCATGTCTTCGTCCAGCAGCACGCCGGCCGCGATCAGCGGATTGCGCGTCTCGGGGTGGATCACTTCCTCGGCCGTGGTGCGACCCAGGATGCGGTCGCGCAGCGACTCGATCACTTCACCGCCTTCGACGATGGCGCGCATCAGCGTGCCATTGGTCGTACCGCAGTCTTCCTGGTTCACCACCAGATCCTGCGTCACGTCCACCAGACGGCGGGTCAGGTAACCCGAGTTGGCCGTCTTCAGCGCCGTGTCCGCCAGACCCTTACGGGCACCGTGGGTGGAGATGAAGTACTGCAACACGTTCAGACCTTCACGGAAGTTCGCCGTGATGGGGGTCTCGATGATGGAGCCGTCGGGCTTGGCCATCAGGCCGCGCATGCCGGCCAGCTGGCGGATCTGGGCCGCGCTACCGCGGGCACCGGAGTCGGCCATCATGTAGATCGAGTTGAACGACTCCTGGTCCACTTCCTTGCCGTGGCGATCGATGGTCTTCTGCTTGGCCAGCTGGGCCATCATGACCTTGGAGATCTCGTCACCAGCCTTGCCCCAGATGTCCACCACCTTGTTGTAGCGCTCGCCGGCGGTCACCAGACCGGAGGCGTACTGCTGGGCGATTTCCTTCACCTCGGCTTCGGAGCGTTCGATGATGCCGGCCTTTTCCTTGGGCACCAGCATGTCGTCCACCGCGATCGAGATGCCGGCGCGGGTGGCCAGGCGGAAACCGTTCTGCAGCAGCTTGTCGGCGAAGACCACGGTCTCCTTCAGACCGCACTTGCGGAACGAGACGTTGATCAGCTTGGAGATTTCCTTCTTCTTCAGCGCCTTGTTCAGCACTTCGAACGGCAGGCCCTTGGGCAGGATCTCGGACAGCAGCGCGCGGCCGACCGTCGTGTCGACCAGGGTCACATAGGGCGTGAACTCGCCGGTTTCCTTGTTCTTGTTCCACTGGGTCAGACGCACGCTGATCTTGGCGGTGATCTCGACCACACCGCTGTCCAGCGCGCGCTGCAGCTCGGCGAGGTCGGCAAAGATCATGCCTTCGCCCTTGCCGTTGATGCGCTCGCGGGTGGCGTAGTACAGACCCAGCACCACGTCTTGCGACGGCACGATGGAGGGTTCGCCGTTGGCCGGGAACAGCACGTTGTTGGAGGCCAGCATCAGGGTGCGGGCTTCCAGCTGGGCTTCCACCGACAGCGGCACGTGAACGGCCATCTGGTCACCGTCGAAGTCGGCGTTGAAGGCCGCGCAGACGAGCGGGTGCAGCTGGATCGCCTTGCCTTCGATCAGGATCGGCTCGAAAGCCTGGATGCCCAGACGGTGCAGCGTGGGCGCGCGGTTCAGCAGAACCGGGTGCTCCTTGATGACCTCTTCCAGGATGTCCCAGACCACCGGCGTGCCGGATTCGACTTCCTTCTTCGCCGCCTTGATGGTGGTGGCGATGCCCATGGCTTCCAGGCGCGAGAAGATGAAGGGCTTGAACAGTTCCAGGGCCATCAGCTTGGGCAGGCCGCACTGGTGCAGCTTGAGCGTCGGGCCGACCACGATGACCGAACGGCCCGAGTAGTCGACGCGCTTGCCCAGCAAGTTCTGGCGGAAACGACCGCTCTTGCCCTTGATCATGTCGGCCAGCGACTTCAGGGCGCGCTTGTTGGCGCCCGTCATGGCCTTGCCACGGCGGCCGTTGTCCAGCAGCGAGTCCACGGCTTCCTGCAGCATCCGCTTTTCGTTGCGGGCGATGATTTCAGGGGCCTTGAGTTCGAGCAGGCGACGCAGACGGCTGTTGCGGTTGATGACGCGGCGGTACAGGTCGTTCAGGTCGGAGGTCGCGAAGCGGCCGCCGTCCAGCGGCACCAGCGGACGCAGGTCCGGCGGCAGCACGGGCAGCACATCCAGCACCATCCACTCGGGCTTGATGCCCGACTTCTTGAAGGCTTCCAGCACCTTCAGGCGCTTGGCGTTCTTCTTGATCTTCAGCTCGGAGCCGGTCAGGTCGTTGCGCAGCTTCTCGATCTCGATGTCGAGGTCGATCGACTCCAGCAGTTCCTTGATGCCCTCGGCGCCCATCTTGGCGATGAACTCGTCACCGTATTCCTTGCGCTTGGCGTCGTAGTCCTCCTCGGACATGATCGCGAACTTCTTCAGCGGGGTCATGCCGGGATCGACGATCACGTAGGCTTCGAAGTACAGCACGCGTTCGATGTCGCGCAGCGTCATGTCGAGCACCAGGCCCAGACGCGACGGCAGCGACTTCAGGAACCAGATGTGGGCGCAGGGCGCGGCCAGGTCGATGTGACCCATGCGTTCGCGGCGCACCTTGGTCTGCGTGACTTCCACGCCGCACTTCTCGCAGATCACGCCGCGGTGCTTCAGGCGCTTGTACTTGCCGCACAGGCATTCGTAGTCCTTGATGGGACCAAAAATCTTGGCGCAGAACAGGCCGTCGCGTTCGGGCTTGAACGTGCGGTAGTTGATGGTTTCCGGCTTCTTGACTTCACCGAAGGACCAGGAGCGGATTTTTTCCGGCGAGGCCAGGCCGATGCGGATCGCATCGAAATGTTCGTCGGGCGTGAACTGCTTGAACAGGTCGAGCAAGGATTTCATGAAATGCTTTCCTTTTCTTCAGTGAATCAGGAGCGGTCCAGCTCGATATCGATACCGAGCGAACGGATTTCCTTGACCAGCACGTTGAACGATTCCGGCATGCCGGCTTCGATCGCGTGCTCGCCCTTGACGATGGACTCGTACACCTTGGTACGGCCCTGCACGTCGTCGGACTTGACGGTGAGCATTTCCTGCAGGATGTAGGAAGCGCCATACGCTTCCAGCGCCCACACTTCCATCTCACCGAAACGCTGGCCACCGAACTGCGCCTTGCCGCCCAGCGGCTGCTGGGTGACGAGCGAGTACGGGCCGGTCGAACGGGCGTGCATCTTGTCGTCGACCAGGTGGTGCAGCTTCAGGTAGTGCATGTAGCCCACCGTGGTCACGCGCTCGAAGGCGTCGCCGGTGCGGCCGTCGTACAGCTGGGCCTGGGTGCGCGTCGCGGTCAGGCCCTTGGCCTTGGCGATGTCGTCCGGGTAGGCCAGCTTGAGCATGTCCATGATTTCCTGTTCGGACGCGCCGTCGAACACGGGCGAGGCGAACGGAACGCCGCTGGTCAGCTCCTGCGCCATCACGCGCAGCTCGTTGTCGGACAGGTTGGACAGCTCTTCCTTGCGGCCGGTGCCGTTGTAGATCTGTTCCAGGAAGCCGCGGATCTCGGTCGTTGCGGCTTCGCGCTGCAGCATGTCGCCGATGCGCTGGCCCAGGCCCTTGCCGGCCCAGCCCAGGTGGACTTCGAGCACCTGACCGATGTTCATGCGCGAAGGCACGCCCAGCGGGTTCAGCACGATGTCGACCGGCGTACCATCGGCCAGATGGGGCATGTCTTCCACCGGGGTGATCTTGGAAACCACACCCTTGTTGCCGTGGCGGCCGGCCATCTTGTCGCCGGGCTGCAGGCGGCGCTTGACCGCCAGGTAGACCTTGACCATCTTGAGCACGCCCGCGGGCAGCTCGTCGCCCTGCGTGAGCTTCTTGCGCTTCTCTTCGAAGGCGAGGTCGAAGCTGTGACGGGTCTGCTCCATGGAGTTCTTGATCGACTCCAGCTGGGCGGCCACGTCGTCTTCCGCCGGGCGGATGTCGAACCAGTGGTACTTCTCGACGTCGTCCAGGTAGGCCTTGTCGATCTTGGTGCCCTTGGACAGCTTCTTCGGACCGCCGTTGGCGATCTTGCCGGTCAGCAGCTTCTCGATCCGGTCAAAGGCGTCGGCCTCGACGATGCGCAGCTGGTCGTTCAGGTCTAGGCGGAAGCGCTTGAGCTCGTCGTCGATGATCTGCTGGGCGCGCTTGTCGCGCGTGATGCCTTCGCGGGTGAAAACCTGCACGTCGATCACGGTGCCTTGCGAGCCCTGGTCCACACGCAGCGAGGTGTCCTTCACGTCGGAAGCCTTCTCGCCGAAGATGGCGCGCAGCAGCTTCTCTTCCGGCGTCAGCGTGGTCTCGCCCTTGGGCGTGACCTTGCCGACCAGCACGTCGCCAGGCAGCACTTCGGCGCCCACGTAGATGATGCCGGAGTCGTCCAGGCGGTTAAGCTGCTGCTCGGCCAGGTTCGGGATGTCGCGGGTGATTTCTTCGGCGCCCAGCTTGGTGTCGCGCGCCATCACCACCAGTTCCTCGATGTGGATCGAGGTGTAGCGGTCTTCGGCGACCACGCGTTCGGAGATCAGGATCGAGTCTTCGAAGTTGTAGCCGTTCCAGGGCATGAAGGCGATCAGCATGTTCTGGCCGATCGAGATTTCACCCAGGTCGGTCGAGGCGCCGTCGGCCACCACGTCACCCTTGCCCAGCTTGTCGCCCTTCTTGACGATCGGACGCTGGTGGATGTTGGTGTTCTGGTTGGAACGCTGGTACTTGATCAGGTTGTAGATGTCGACGCCGACTTCACCGGCCACGGCTTCGTCGTCGTTGACCCGGATCACGATGCGGGTCGCGTCCACGTAGTCAACCACACCACCACGGCGGGCGGTCACCACGGTGCCGGAGTCGATCGCGGCGACGCGCTCGATGCCGGTGCCGACCATCGGCTTCTCGGGGCGCAGCACGGGCACGGCCTGGCGCGACATGTTGGCGCCCATCAGTGCGCGGTTGGCGTCGTCGTGCTCCAGGAAGGGCACCAGGGAAGCGGCCACCGACACGATCTGCGCGGGCGACACGTCCATGTACTGGATGGTGTCGGCCGGGGTCAGGATGGATTCACCCTTTTCACGGGCGGAAATCAGGTCACCGGTCAGCTTGCCTTCCTTGTCCAGGGCCGCATTGGCCTGGGCAATGACGTACTTGCCTTCTTCGATGGCCGACAGGTAGTCGATCTGGTTCGTGACCTTGCCATCGACCACGCGGCGGTACGGCGTTTCGATGAAACCGTACTCGTTCAGGCGGGCGTACAGGGCCAGCGAGTTGATCAGACCGATGTTCGGGCCTTCGGGCGTTTCAATCGGGCAGACGCGGCCGTAGTGGGTGACGTGCACGTCGCGCACTTCGAAGCCGGCGCGCTCGCGGGTCAGACCGCCCGGGCCAAGGGCCGACACGCGGCGCTTGTGGGTGATCTCGGCCAGCGGGTTGGTCTGGTCCATGAACTGCGACAGCTGGGACGCACCGAAGAACTCCTTGAGGGCCGCGGAAATCGGCTTGGAGTTGATCAGGTCGTGCGGCATCAGCGGCTCTTGCTCGGCCTGGCCCAGACGTTCCTTGACGGCCTTCTCGATACGCGCCAGACCGGTGCGGTACTGGTTCTCGGCCAGTTCGCCGACGCAGCGCACGCGGCGGTTGCCCAGGTGGTCGATGTCGTCGACTTCACCGCGACCATTGCGCAGGTCGACCAGGATCTTGACCACGGCCAGGATGTCGTCGTTGGACAGCACCATCGGGCCGGTGGATTCGTCGCGGCCCACGCGGGCGTTGAACTTCATGCGGCCCACGCGCGACAGGTCGTACGTGTCCGGGTTGTAGAACAGGCGGTGGAACAGGGCCTGCACGGCGTCTTCGGTCGGCGGCTCGCCGGGGCGCATCATGCGGTAGATGGCCACGCGGGCAGCGAACTCGTCGACGGTTTCGTCGGCGCGCAGGGTCTGGCTGATGTAGGCGCCCTGGTCGAGTTCGTTGGTGTAGATGCAGGGCAGTTCCTGCACGCCGGCCAGGCGCAGCTTCTTCAGCAGCGCTTCGGTCAGCTCGTCGTTGGCCTTGGCGATGATTTCGCCGGTGTCGGCGTCCACCACGTTCTTGGCGACCACGCGGCCGATCAGGAAGTCTTCGGGCACGCTGATGTGCGTGGTGCCGGACTGTTCCAGTTCACGGGTGTGGCGTGCGGTGATGCGCTTGTCCTTGGCGACAACGACCTTGCCCGACTTGTCGGTGATGTCGAAACGGGCCACTTCGCCGCGCAGGCGCTCGGACACGAAGGCCAGCTGGGCGCCACTGTCCATCAGGCGGAAGTGGTCGTTGACGAAGAAGTTCGCCAGGATGGTTTCCGGCGTCAGGCCGATGGCCTTGAGCAGGATGGTGACCGGCATCTTGCGGCGGCGGTCGACGCGGAAGAACAGCACGTCCTTCGGATCGAATTCGAAATCCAGCCAGGAACCGCGGTAAGGAATGATCCGGGCCGAGAACAGCAGCTTGCCCGAGCTGTGCGTCTTGCCCTTGTCGTGTTCGAAGAAGACACCGGGCGAGCGGTGCAGCTGCGACACGATCACGCGCTCCGTGCCGTTGATGATGAAGGAGCCCTTGTCGGTCATCAGGGGCACTTCGCCCATGTAGACCTCTTGCTCTTTGACTTCCTTGACCACCTTGGACTGCGAGGTCGACGACTCGCGGTCATAGATGATCAGCTGCACGCGGGCGCGCACAGCCGAAGCGAAGGTCAGACCACGGGTCTGGCACTCGCGCACGTCGAACGCCGGCTTGGCCAGGTTGTACTCGACGAACTTCATCTCGACAAAACCGTTGTGCGAGACGATGGGGAAGGCGGCTTCGAAGGCGGCCTGCAGGCCTTCGGCGGTGCGCTTCTTGGGCGCGGTATCGGCCTGCAGGAACGCGGTGTAGGCGTCCTTCTGCATCTGCAGCAGGTAGGGGATCGCGAGCACGTTCTCGCGGCTGCCAAAGCTCTTGCGGATGCGCTTGCGTTCGGTGTATGAGTATTTCGATGCGGATGCCATGAGATCTCCGGGCTTGAGGTCTGCGGCGACTGATCGGTCATTCCGGCGCGCAAGGCGGCGGGTGACGTTCTTGGCGGCAGGCCACTACCTGCCGTTGGCGGACGACCCACGCATTGCACGCGGGCCCGGACCAAGTGGTCTTCTGCAGTCGGGGTCAGAAGACACTCAAAAACAGGGTGGATTCACTGCGAAGCCACGGAGCTTTTGGGTGCGCTCTGAAAGCACCAAAGGCTGGAGGCCCTTTCGAGCACTCCAGCCCCTGACCAGAACCGAATTACTTGAGTTCGGCCTTGGCGCCGGCTTCCACCAGCTTCTTGACGGCGGCTTCGGCGTCGGCCTTGGCAATGCCTTCCTTGACGTTCTTCGGAGCGCCGTCGACCAGGTCCTTGGCTTCCTTCAGACCCAGACCGGTGATTTCGCGCACGGCCTTGATGACGGACACCTTGTTGGCGCCGGCTTCGGTCAGGACGACGTTGAATTCGGTCTTTTCTTCGGCAGCAGCAGCGGCACCACCACCAGCAGCGGCCGGAGCGGCCATGGCGGCGGCGGACACGCCGAACTTCTCTTCAATGGCCTTGACCAGGTCATTGAGTTCCATGACGGTCATGCTGTCCAGCGCCGTCAGAAATGCGTCTTTATCGAATGCCATTTTGATTTCCTAACAATTGGTTAAACGAACTGACTGCGCCTTCAGGCGGCAGCAGCTTCAGCTTCTGCTGCCGGAGCGGCAGCGCCTTCGCCTTTTTTGGCCGCCAGGGCACCCAGCACCACTGCGGTGCGGGAGATCGGCGACTTCAGCAAGCCACACAGCTGGGCCAGCAGCACTTCCTTGGAAGGGATGCTTGCGAGCTGCTTCACGCCATTGACGTCCAGGACTTTGCCGCCGTAGACACCTGCGCGAATCACCAGCTTGTCGTTGGTTTTCGCGAACTCGGCCACCACCTTGGCGGCGGCCACAGCGTCTTCGGAGAAGCCATAGATCAGCGGACCGGTCATCTGGTCACCGGCCACTTCAAACGGGCTGCCAGCCACAGCACGGCGGGCCAGGGTGTTCTTCAGAACACTCAGGCTGACACCATTGCTGCGAGCGTTGACGCGCAGTTTGTCCATGGCAGCGACCGTGATGCCGCGGTATTCCGCCATCACGAGCGTTTGAGCTTTTGCGGCGAGGCTGGTCACTTCGGAAATGACCGCTTCTTTCTCACTGCGATTCAGACTCAAGGTCTACTCCTTCAATGTGCTTCGGGCGGGAGCCCTCCACACGCTTCATTGCAGCGACCAACTGTTTCGGGAACCGGGTTCCATCTGCAGCGGGATCGCCATCTGCGTTGGCTTTTCGCAATTAAGTGCTTCGGACCCCGAAAGATCGTCGACACGCCAACGGTCTTGGATGGCCCCACCTCCCAGCCTTGCGGCCGGCGGGCGGGCCCACCACACCCAGGCCACCGAAGTGACCCGGGAATCTCTTGCGATTACGCCGAGATGGACTGGGTGTCCACGCGGACGCCCACACCCATGGTCGACGACACCGCCACCTTGCGCAGGTAGACACCCTTGCTGGTGGCCGGCTTGGCCTTGTTCAGTGCATCGACCAGAGCGGCCAGGTTGCCCTGGAGCTTGTCGGCGTCGAACGAGCGGCGGCCGATCGTGCCGTGCACGATACCGGCCTTGTCCACGCGGAACTGCACCTGACCGGCCTTGGCGTTGCGCACAGCCTGGGCGACGTCGGGCGTCACGGTGCCGACCTTGGGGTTGGGCATCAGGCCACGGGGACCCAGCACCTGACCCAGGGTACCGACCACGCGCATCGCATCCGGAGATGCGATCACGACGTCGAAGTCCATCTTGCCGCCCTTGATTTCGGCAGCCAGATCGTCCATGCCGACGATGTCGGCACCGGCGGCCTTGGCTTCTTCGGCCTTGGCGCCCTGGGCGAACACAGCCACGCGCTTGGTCTTGCCGGTGCCGTTGGGCATCACGACAGCACCGCGCACCACCTGGTCGGACTTCTTGGCGTCCACGCCCAGCTGGATGGCCACATCGATGGACTCATCGAACTTGGCGTTGGCGCATTCCTTGACGATCGCCAGAGCGTCCGTCAGGGCGTACAGCTTGTTGCTGTCAACCTTGCCTTCGAAGGCCTTTTGTTTCTTGGTCAGCTTGGCCATCTCACACGCCCTCCACGATCACGCCCATCGAACGGGCGGAGCCGGCGATGGTCTTGACGGCTGCATCGATGTCGGCAGCGGTCATGTCCTTCATCTTGGTCTTGGCGATTTCTTCCAGCTGAGCGCGGGTGATCTTGCCGACCTTCTGCTTGTTGGGCACCGGAGAGCCCTTGTCCAGCTTGATGGCCTTCTTGATGAGGGTCGTCGCCGGGGGGGTCTTGATGATGAACGTGAAGCTCTTGTCCGCGAAGGCGGTGATCACCACCGGCAGCGGCAGACCGGGCTCGACGCCCTGGGTCTGGGCGTTGAACGCCTTGCAGAACTCCATGATGTTCAGACCGCGCTGACCCAGCGCCGGACCGATCGGGGGAGAGGGGTTGGCCTTACCAGCTGGCACTTGCAGCTTGATGAAGCCGACGATTTTTTTCGCCATATTTCAGCTCCTGCGAGTGCAAACGGCTGCAGACATTGCAGCCTCCTCGCGGTTGAAACCCGGAAAGGACAAAGACCGCAGGCGCCGGGTTGATCCGCCTGCGATCCGAAAGGATCAGGTCTTCTCGACCTGGCTGAATTCGAGCTCCACCGGGGTGGCGCGACCGAAGATGGTCACCGACACGCGCAGCTTGTTCTTCTCGTAGTTGACTTCTTCGACCGTGCCGTTGAAGTCAGTGAACGGGCCTTCCTTGACGCGGATGTACTCGCCAACCACGAACTCCACCTTGTGGCGGGGCTTGTCGGTGCCTTCCTGCATCTGGTTGACGATCTTCTGAACGTCTTCCTCGGAAATCGGGGCCGGACGGTTCTTGGCGCCGCCAACGAAACCAGTCACTTTGTTGGTGTGCTTGACCAAGTGCCAGGACTCATCGTCCATCACCATTTCCACTAGCACATAGCCGGGGAAGAACTTGCGTTCGGTGGTGCGCTTCTGGCCATTCTTGACCTCAACCACCTCTTCGGTCGGCACCAGGATACGACCGAATTTGTCCTGCATGCCAGCGCGGTTGATGCGCTCGACGATGTTGCGCTCGGCCGCCTTTTCCATGCCCGAATAGGCATGCACCACGTACCAGCGCATGCCTTCGGTCGGCGTTCCCAGCAGGCTATTCGTTTCGCTCATTACTTTCTCCAGCCCAGGATCAGGTCATAGAACAGCCATTCGACCGTCTTGTCGGTGAGCCACAGGAACAGCGCCATGATGACCACAAAGGCAAACACGTAGGCCGTCATCTGGATCGCTTCCTTGCGGGAAGGCCAGACCACCTTGCGCGTTTCGCGCCAGGCCTCGCGACCGAAAGCCACCAGCTGGCGCCCCGGCTCGGACACACCAAACACCGCCACAGCAGCCACCACGCCAACAATCAGCGCAGCCCACTGGGCCAGGGCACCCTTGCCGGACAGCAGGTAAAACGCGACAAAAGCGGCCAGCAGCAGCCCGGCAGCAGCCGCCAGCTTGGCCTTGTCGGCGCCGGTATTGACGGTTTGAACTTCGGAAGTGGCCATGGGTTTCAGAGGATTCTTGACTTTCTGGGATCTCAGGGAACAAAGACCCCAGACACGCAAGCCCACCAGAAGCCTTGAGACTTCGGTGGGCCTGAAAACCACCCGACGAACAGCACCGGAAAACCCGGCTTCAAGCGTTCTGTCTGGTGGCAGGGGCAGTAGGAATCGAACCTACAACCTTCGGTTTTGGAGACCGACGCTCTGCCAATTGAGCTATACCCCTACTGGCTGGTGCCCCTCAGAGGGCTTTTAGGCAATGATCTTGGCAACCACGCCGGCGCCGACGGTACGGCCGCCTTCGCGGATGGCGAAACGCAGACCTTCTTCCATGGCGATCGGGGCGATCAGCTTGACCGTGATCGACACGTTGTCGCCAGGCATGACCATTTCCTTGCCTTCAGGCAGTTCGATGGCGCCGGTCACGTCCGTCGTGCGGAAGTAGAACTGCGGGCGGTAGTTGTTGAAGAACGGCGTGTGACGGCCACCTTCGTCCTTGGACAGCACATACACCTCACCGGTGAAGTGCGTGTGCGGCTTG
>NZ_JBPZHA010000020.1:0-27242 GCF_051857515.1 Hydrogenophaga sedimenti | reverse complement strand
GAACCCATCGGCTACATCCCGCCGGCCGAGGCTGAGGCAAACTACTGGCGGCAACTCGCCAATCAGGCCGCAACAACGGCCTGACTTAAACCAACCAGCCTCCACGATTCCCGGGGCGGTTCATTCGGGATAGCGCATAGCAACTGGAGTTTCCCCGGACTTACGAGTGAAGAGCTCGCATCCGAAGCTCAGGCCTTAGTTGACTTAATTGATACACACGGCACAGACGACTTGGGGGATGCGGAAGACACCCTGCAGGACTATGTACGGCGAATCAAATTTCTACACAGTAGTACGGTCCCAAACATTTGGGGGAACGCGGCTTCAGGTGTCCCTGCGTACTTGACGACACTTCAAGGCCTTCAAAAGGTTCTAACTGCCGCGTTGGTAAAGGACAACCATGCAGAGGCAGTAGCCAAACTGCGCAAGCTGACTACTCAGGTGCGCAGCATGGAGGCTCGGCTCAAAGATCTTGAACCGCGTACCACCAGTTTGGCGACATTGGTATCCCGGATTGAAGACGCACACGACGCAGCTGATCAGCTACCAACCGACCTGGCTTCACTTGCCGAAGCACGGGAACGGCTTGAAGTTTTAGTTCGAGACGCCACAAGAGACCATTCCCACATAGAAGTACTTCGTGGTCAAGCCAACGGCTTGGACGAACAGCTTCGACAAAGCGCCGGGGATGCCAAGTCCGTGCTAGAGCGATGCGAGACTGCCTATTCAGCGGCGACGAGCGTTGGACTTGCTGCGGCCTTCACTGAGCGCTCAAGTGCCCTGTCAAAGTCAATGTGGATATGGGTCGGCGGCCTTGTCATGGCATTGGTGGCTGGCAGCTACTTTGGCGCGTCCCAATTGCACACATTGTCTGAACTGTTCAAGCAATCAAACGTGCCCACGTCCATGGTGATCCTGAATCTCAGTTTGTCACTGCTGTCGGTTGGAGCACCTGTGTGGTTTGGGTGGCTAGCGACAAAACAAATCGGCCAGCGCTTTCGGCTTGCTGAAGACTACGCGTTCAAGGCTTCCATCTCTCGCGCTTATGAAGGCTTTCGCCGTGAAGCAGCCCGCTTCGACAAGGACATGGAAGCTCGTTTGCTTGCTTCTGCGCTTGCTCGCTTGGACGAACTGCCCCTCCGCCTCGTCGAGACAGATAGTCACGGGAGTCCTTGGCATGAACTAGCGTCTTCTGACCTCATAAAAGAAGCAATGCGCGCAGTTCCTGGATTCGCTAGCCAGGTCAAAGAACTAGCAACCAAGGCCATGGGCACAGTCGCACCTTCAAAAGCAAAGACTGCGGCCACCCAACCCGCCGAAGACGGCGGCTAAAGGCTATCGATCTGCGGATAGCGCCAGCGAGCAGCTCATTGTTCAGCACCCGCCCGCTCAAACAGTGCCAGCAGTCTCCGCAACACCACCGTCTCCCTCTGCCCATGCGCCTGCAGCGCCTCCCGGCAAGCCTGCCTGACCGCAGCACTCTGCCCAGGCCGGTGCATCAACGCAAACACGCTTTGTGCCGAGCTCTCGTGCTCCGCATCCAGCGCCGGATCGAGTCTCAGCGCCAGATCGATGTCGGGCGCCACAGCCCGCGCGATGGCGCGGAACGACCATGAACCGCCCTTGACCGGGTCCTGTTGGTGGCTGCGCAGGACCTGGTACAGGTCGACGATGCGCGGCAGCAGCGCTTCCAGCGCGGGCGCCAGGTCCTCGAACCACTGCGCCAGTTCGCGGATGCGGTTGCGTTCGAAGCCGGCGTTGTAGGCCAGCACCGCGCCTTCGTCGCCCAGCACCTGCAGCAGCGAGAGCGCGAACGCGCGGCGCGGGTCGCCGCCTTGCGCGTCGGCCAGGAACTGGTGATCGCTCCAGCTGCCGTCCGCGGCCTGCACCGCGCAGCTCCACTGGAACGGCAGCGTCTGGTAAGGCCGTGTGCCGGACCACACCGGCACGGCCGTGCCGATGGTGTCGAAGCGCAGACAGCGGCGCGGGTGCGGCCAGGTGCGCGCCAGCGCCGTCACCGCGGGGTCCAGCCGCAGCGCCCCACCCGGCAACGCGCGGCGGCTGCGGGGCGGCGGCGCGCAGGCCTTGCAACTGGCGGCGAATTCGCAGCCGCTGCCCTGGTGGCAGTGCGGTCCGGGCGTGGCACCCGGCTCGGGGCCGTGCTCGCAGTCGCGCATGTCGTGCAGCCATTGCGCGACCGGTCGCGAACCGAGCACCGGCCGCAGGTCGACCTCGCGGAACAGGCCGGCGTAGCAACCGTGGCCGGGGTAGACGAAGTCGGTGTCGACCAGCAGCAGGCCGGCGCCCTGCACCGCGAAGCCGCAGCGCGCGGCGACATGGGTCCAGAGGGCGACGGTGTCCACGTCGGCGTCGTCGCCCACGGTCGCGTGGCGCACCTTGAACAGGCGCAGGCCATGTTCGCCGGCGGTCAGCACGTCGATGCGCACCTGGGCGCGGTCTTCGCTGGTCAGGCAGGCGCCGAGGATGGCCCAGCCCTCAGGCATCGCAGCGTCGCTGTCCAGGCAGTCCAACGTGTGGCGCATCGCCTGAAGCCACTGCGAGGGCGTCTGCGGCGCGGCCACGGTGTCGGCATGCGGGAACGAAGCGCGCAGCGCCACGTCCGCCTCCGGGGCGGGCCCGGGCGCTGACGCAGGCTCGCCCCTCTGCAGGCGGTGGCGCGCGAGCCAGAAGCGGCGTTCGCAACTGCGCCAGCGGCGCAGGTCGTCGGAGTGGAACAGCGGGGCAGGCACCATGGACGCAACCAGACAAAGCCGACACAGGGCCGGACGGAAACCGGCACAAAGACCACAAGCGCCAGCGCGCTGCGGGGGTCGTTACCGGCGAATGCGTGTTGCAGAGCAAAGGGCGTGCAAGCCTGGCGAGCCACGCCGGCTTGGCGCGGGACTTGCACGCCCTGCGCGCATGTCCCTCCAGTTCCACATGACGCCCGGCTCGTGCACGACCGGCATCCACATCCTGCTCGAAGAGCTGGAGTTGCCGTTCCAGGTGAGCATCGTCAACCTGCCGGCCGGCGACCACCGCCAGCCAGCCTACCTGGCGATCAATCCCAAGGGCACGATCCCGACCCTGGTGCTCGACCACGTGGCGTCGCTCACCAGCTTCTCTTCGATCGCGTACTGGCTGGCCCGGCGCTACCCGCGCAAGCGGCTGCTCAGCGACGACCCATTTCTCGCGGCGCGTGCGATAGAACTGATCGACTACGTGGTCGGCACGGTGCACGGCCAGGGCTTCACGCGCATCTTCACCACCGACAAGTACCTGCCGGAGGGTCTCGACGCCATCGAGACCAAGCGCTGGAGCAACGCCATCCAGGAGCAGGGCCGACGCACCGTGCAGGAGGCCTTCGACGTGATCGAGGCCGGCCTGCCGGAAACCGGTTACGCCATGGGCGCGGACTTCGGCATTGCCGACGCGGCCCTGTTCTACGTGCTCTTCTGGGCCACCAAGACGCAGATCGCCCTGCCGCCGCGCTGCCTCGCGTTGTTCGGGCGCATCCGCGGGCGCCCCGTGGTGCAGCAGGTGCTGCGCGAAGAAGGCTACCGCTGACCCAACGACGACCACCTTACTCCGACGGACACCCATGACCACGAACGACCTGCTGGCCCGCAACCGCGTGATCCTCTGCCACTTCGACAGCTACAGCCACGCCCTGCTGTTTCCGCGCTGGGCGCACGGCATGCTCTGGCCGGCCGCCCTGCCCGAAGGGGCCGAACCGATGCCGGCGCCGGTCGAGCCGCTGACCGGGCACGAGGTCGAGGCGGTCAAGCAGGCGCTGATCACCGCCACCGGCCTGAACCCCGACGAGCTGGCGGTCACCGAGGGTTTCGTGGCCTGGTTCCTGGCGCCCGACGGCCCGGTGCGCGTGCACCTGCTGCACTTCACCACGCCCGACGCGCCCAAGCCCGCGATCGAGGCACTGGGCGGCAAGTTCATGGCCATGAGCCAGCTGCGCGGCAGCAGCATGACCGAACTGCTGCTTTTGCGGCAGGTCTTCGGCCTGTTTGGGCATGTGTGAGCGGCGAACTCGAAAAAATCATGTTGCCAAAATTACATTTGTTCAATTACACTTTGACTGTCCGCTAGCAATCAGCAGACGTTTCGATGTTTTGGATGTAGAAAAATTCAAGCCTTCCGGTCATTGGCCGGAAGGCTTTTTTTCTGCCGGACGGGCGCCAGGAAAGAAGGGATGCGCTGCAACTGGACCTCGGCCAGACTGGCGTACAAAGGCCGGCTGATGAGACGCGAGATGCCGCTTGAAAGCATGGCGCAGGTCATCAGGACCAGCACCAGGTTGTGCCCGTCCACCATCTCCATGACGATGATGAACGCGGTCATCGGCGCCTGCGTGACCGCAGCCAGAAATCCGGCCATGCCCAGGGCAATCAGGGTCGGCGTGTCCAGGTGACCTGTCAGTTGCGCCACGTCACCGCCCAAGGCGCCTCCGATCGCCAGGGACGGCGCAAAGATGCCGCCCGGGGCGCCCGACCAGGTCGTGATCCACGTCGCCAGGAACTTGAGCAGAACGTAGAACGGGGACGGACTTGACTGGCCATCCAGCAACGCCTTGGTGTGGGCGTATCCGCTGCCGAACGTGCTGCCCTGGCTGGCGAGACCGATGGCGGCAATCGCCAGGCCGCAGCCGACAGCGAAGCGCACCGGGTATTGCGTGCGCCACCGCGTGAACCGGTCGTTTGACCGTCCTGACAGCGATGCGGTGAGCAGCCGCGCGAACAGCCCCCCCAACAAACCGCAGCACAACACCACCAGCAGGGCCGGCAGCAGCAGTGTCCAGGTCACGGGTTGCACCCGGATCACGCCGAAGTAGGTCGAGTTGCCATAGACGGAGATCCCCATCAGGCCGGCCAGCACGATGGCGGCCATGATCAGGCCGTTGCTGCGCTGCTCCGGCCGCCGCGAGAGCTCCTCGATCGCGAACATGATGCCGCCCAGCGGGGTGTTGAAAGCGGCAGCGATGCCCGCCGAGCCCCCTGCAATCAGCAACCCGTGGTGTGAAACTGCACTGCCCGCCGGCAGCCAGCGCCGGGCCGAATGCATGACGCCGGCGGCGATCTGCACCGACGGTCCCTCCCGCCCCTGGGAAAGGCCGGCCATCAGCCCGCAGGCGGTCAGGCCCATCTTGGCCAGCGCCAGGCGCATGGAAATGAACAGGCCCCGGGAATCGCACGGCACATCCGGATGCAGGGCGGCCATCACCTGCGGAATGCCCGAACCCGCCGCGCCTGGCGCCCAGCGCCGCGTGGCCCAGACGATCAGGCCGGTGCAGACGGGCGTCCAGAAAAGCGGCAGCCAGACGCTGCGGTTCCAGGCCAGTTGAAACAGCTCCAGTGCACGCTCGGACAACCAGGTGAACAGGACCACGGACAAGCCCGACAACGCCCCAAAGGCCAGAACGACCACCCGGGTCTGCCACAGCGCCCTGTCGCTCAGTTCAGCCCTCAGGGTCGAGGCGATGTGTGGGTCGGAGTTCATGGCGCCTTGCTGTGTGGAGGAAAGTGGGCCCGACGCGATGCGTCGACACCGGAGATCCGGCTTCTATATTTGTGCAAATATACTTGGACCTGACGCGGAATGCCCATGTCGGGATCACGGCGAACAGAAAGAAGAGGTCGAGACGATGCGCGTTGGTTTGATGGGATACGGCAGGGCGGGTCGCGCGGTCGCCAGGGTTCTGGCGGAGGACGCGCGTTTCGAACTTTGCTGGATCGCCCGTCGGCATGCCGGGGAAGGCGAACACATGGACGAGCGACCAGATGTGCCCGTCGTCGGTCTTGCGGGAACGGATCTGAACCACTGGTTTGACACCCACCCGGTGGATGCCATCGTCGATTTCTCCGAGGCGGATACCCTGTTCCTCTACGGCGAGGAACTGAGGCGCGGCGGCCTCACGCTGGTCAGCGCCATCTCGGCCTATTCCGACGAACACCAGCGCTACCTGCGCGAGCTGGCCGGGCAGTGCCGGATCATGAGCTCACCCAACATCACGCTGGGCATCAACTTCCTGCTGATGGCCGCGAAGCTGCTGCGCGACTTTGCGCCCTTCGCCGATGTGGAGGTCGTGGAGCAGCACTTTCGGGACAAGCCCGAAGTCTCGGGGACAGCACGCCGCATCGCCGAAAGCCTGGAGCTGGAGGAAGATCGCATCACCTCCCTGCGCGTGGGTGGCATCGTCGGGCATCACGAAGTGATCTTCGGCTTTCCCCACCAGACCGTGCGGTTGATCCACGACTCCATCCGCCGCGAGGCATTCGGCACGGGTGCCGCGTTCGCGTTGCTGGAGTTGAGCGGCCATGCCCCTGGTCTCTACAGTTTTGACGATTTGCTGATGGAAAAAATGCACAACAGGCTGCTGGAGGGTCGCGCGGCGTGATGCAATACGTTGGAATCTGGTCCAGTTTCCAACCACACCATGCCCTCCCGCCTTGCCGCAGCGCCCCGCACCGAACCCGCCGAAGGAGAATTGCCCGAGACAGCGCTGGTCCTGCGGCAGTTCCGCGTGGTGTTCAATGCGGTGCGCGCGCATTTCCAGCGGGTGGAGAAACAGGTCGGCGTGGGCGGCGCCCTGATCTGGGCCCTGCACGTCATCCGGCAGCAGCCCGGCATCGGGGTCAATGCCTTGGCCGAGGCCATGGACATCCACCAATCCACGGCCAGCAACGTGCTGCGTCAGCTCGTGGCACAGGGACTGGTCCGCACCGAGAAATCCGAGCAGGACCGCCGCAGCGTCAAGATCCACATTGACCGCGCGGGATCGAATCTGCTCAAGCGCGTGACCGGTCCCTACGAAGGCGTGCTGCCAGATGCCCTGCGGAAACTCTCGCCCGACACCATCGCGCAATTGCACCGCAACCTGTCCGATCTGATTGCCGTGCTGCAGGCCGACGAGGGCGCCGCCCAGATACCGCTCGCCGACATGTAGTCCTGGCAAACACGTGCCCGGGCCGGCGGCGTCACAGGAACATGAAAGCCGCCGCCGCCAGCACCGTCGGCCCGAGTGCACCGAGCAGCAAGCCCATCGCGCCGATCGTTCCGTCGGCGAACCCCTTTTTCAGCAAGGCCACGCCCGCGGGATTGGGCGCATTGGCGATCACCGTCAGCCCGCCACCGGCGACGGCGCCCGCGACCAGCATGTACTTGGATTCGTCGGATATCCCCACGATCAGCGAACCCAGGTAGGTCAACGCCGCGTTGTCGGTGATGGCGGTGAGGCCCAGGGCCCCCAGAAACAGCGACACCGGGTCCAGCGCAGAGACGATGGGCTGCAGCCACCACTGTTGCATGCCCCCCAGGACCACCAGGCCTGCCAGGAAGAACCCGACCAGCAGCGCTTCTTTCAGGATCAGCGGGCTCTGGTGCTGTTCGTAGGCCTGGGCGAAACCGAGGAACATGAGAAAGAGGCTGAGAAAGATGACCGGGTGGTGGGCAAACAGCACCACCCCGGCCAGCAGCCCGAAGTGCACCGCGGCCACCGTGTACGGAACACGCTCCGAATCCGTGCTGCCTTCGCCGCCTGCCGGGGTCAGCTCCAGATGGTTGCGCAAGGCGTAGGTGGCCACCGTCGCGTTGACCAAGACAGCTGCCGCGGCCTTCCAGCCAAACTGGGTGAACATGAAGGCACTGTCCCATGACCACGTCGTGGCCACCATCAGCACCGGTGGTGCGGCATAGGAGGTCATCGTGCCGCCGATCGACACGTTGACAAACAGCACGCCGAGGGCGAGGTACTTCAGGTGCTCCGGGACCTGCGGACGGAAGATCTGGGGTGCCAGCATGAGGGCGGCAATCGTCATGGCCGCGGGCTCGGTGATGAGTGACCCGAGCAGGGGGACGGCAGCCAGACCCAGCCAGGCCGTCGCCAGCGGGGTACGCACCGGCGTCAGCCGGGCGATCACCCCCACCAGCGACATGACCGAATGCAGCACGGGTCGAGAGGCCGCGATCACCATCACGGCGAACACGAAGAGCGGTTCGGTGTAGTTGCGCGATTCGGCGTACTCGATGGCCTCACTGCCACCAACGGTCATCGCCATCACGATCACCAGGAAGATGGCCCAGAACCCGAAAACGACCTCGACTTCGCCGAGGAGATGAAAGAGGCCGGAGTGGCGGGGGCTTCGGTGGGCGAGGCGCTCAAACTGCTTCGCGCTGAAGGTATGCAGCAGGGCGATGACAAAAACGGCGGCAGCGATCCACTGGATCGAGGTTGCGGACATGGGACTCCTGGTCAAGGCAAAACCGCGAGGCGGCCCGACCTGCGCAAATCCTGGCCCGCCTGAGATGACGTGCCACCCGCGGCGATCTTACCCAAACACCATGACCATCCCGCCCCCGGACGGCCATTTCCGACCCGGCCGGACAGGTTCCGACATGGATCTTGATGGCAAGGCAGGTCATCCGATCAGTGCGACCGCCTTGATCTGCGCCCAAACGGCCTGGCCGGGCTGGAGGTCCAGGGCAGCGGCTGAGCGCCGCGTCAGCCGGGCCAGCAGCGACGACGAACCGCTGCCCACGGCCAGGCGGCACAGCGCCAGCGCCGGATGGCTCTCGTCGGCCACCTGGTCGACCACGACCGGCAGGCTGTTGAGCAGGCTGGTGTCGGGCGAGGGTGACAGCGCCAGGCTCACGTCGCGCGCCAGGATGCGGATGCGCACCGAGGTGCCTTTGTCCTGCCCGCCGTCGCGCACCCACAGGCAGCCGCCGGGGAAGGCCACGCGCGCCAGACTCCACTGCACATCGCGCTCGACCACCACGCCTTCGAGCACCACACCCGCGTCCTCGCCGAGGCGGATCGGCAGGTCCACGCGCGCCAGCACCTCGGCCAGCGGGCCGGCGGCCACCACCTGTCCGGCCTCCAGCGCGACGATGTGATGCGCCAGCCGCGCCACCTCGTCGGGCGCGTGGCTCACGTAGATCACCGGAATTTCCAGCTCGCGCGTCAGCCGCTCCAGGTAAGGCATGAACTCGTTCTTGCGCGCGAGATCCAGCGCGGCCAGCGGCTCGTCCATCAGCAGCAGTTGCGGACCGGTGAGCAGCGCGCGCGCAATGGCGATGCGCTGGCGCTCGCCGCCCGAGAGCCCGCCCGGACGGCGTGGCAACAGATGGCCGATGCCCAGCAGCTCGATGGCCCGCTCTCGCGCCACGCGCTGCCCGGCATCGCGCGCGCGGCGGCGGCCGTAGTCCAGGTTGGCTTCCACGCTCAGGTGGGCGAACAGCGCCGGCTCCTGGAACACGTAGCCCAGCGGCCGGCGGTGCGTGGGCAGGCTGTGGGCGCCGTCCTGCCAGACCTCGCCGTTGACCACGCAGCGCCCCTCGGGCGCGGCGTTGAGCCCGGCGATGCAGCGCAGCAGCGTGGACTTGCCGCAGCCCGACGGGCCGAACAGCGCGGTCACGCCGCGGCCGGGCAACTGCAGGTCCACGTCAAGCGTGAAGCCGGAAAAGGCCTGTCGGAAGCGGAGGTCGATACTCATCGTGTCCGGCTCCAGCCCCGGCTGTTGAGCAGCAGCAACACGGCGAACGAGAACACCAGCATGCCGCCGGCCAGCCAGTGCGCGTTGGCGTACTCCATCGCCTCGACGTGGTTGTAGATCGCCATCGACAGCACCTGCGTCTTGCCCGGGATGTTGCCGCCGATCATCAGCACCACGCCGAACTCGCCCACGGTGTGCGCAAAGCCGAGCACGGCCGCGGTGACGAAGCCCGGCCGCGCCAGCGGCAGCGCAACCGTGAAGAAGGCGTCCCACGGCGAGGCACGCAGCGTCGCGGCGGCCTCCAGCGGCGCGCGGCCGATGGCGGCAAAGGCCTGCTGCAGCGGCTGCACGACAAATGGAGTCGAGTACAGGCACGAGGCCACCACCAGCCCGGCAAAGGTGAAGGGCAGCAGACCCAGGCCCAGCGCCTGCGTGAGCCGCCCCACCGGGCCGTTCGGCCCCATCAGCACCAGCAGGTAAAAGCCCAGCACCGCCGGCGGCAGCACCAGGGGCAGCGTCACCACCGAACCGACCAGCCCCTTGAAGCGCGAGTTCGTGCGCGCCAGCCACCAGGCGATGGGCGTGCCCAGCACGAGCAGCAGCACGGTCGTGAACGCGGCCAGCTTGATGGTGAGCCAGACGGCGGCAAGGTCTTGTGCGGACAACATGCAGTGCTCCTCAGCGTCGGACGAAGTCGACCTGCACGTCGCGCGGTGCGGCGGTGAACGGGGCCGAGGTGACCAGCAGGTCGGCGCCGGCGGCGACATAGGCCGCCGCGTTGTCGGCCCGCACGCCACCAGCCGCGGCCAGCAGCGGGCGCACCGGCAAGGCGTTGACGGCATGGCGGCATTCGGCCACCGCGGCGGGGCTGAACTTCTCCAGCTGCAGCACGTCGGCCCCGGCCTGCGCCCAGACCAGCGCCTCGGCCACACCGCCGACCTCGACCACGGTCTTCTTCTCCGGCTGCAGGCGCCGCAGCCGCGCGACCGTCTGCGCCGGCACCTCGTCCAGGAACAGCCGGTGCTCGGCGAACAGCAGCAGGGTCTCCGACAGACCCAGCCGGTGCATCACCGCACCGCCGGCCTTGACCGCCTTGACCGACATCGCCTTGGTGCCCGGCACGTTCTTGCGCGTGCAGGCCACCACCACACCGTCGGCCGCCGACACGATGGCTGCCGCCGACGTGGCGATGCCGCTGGCCCACTCGACCAGGGTCTGCGCGGTCTTCCACGCACCGTGCAGTTGCGCCGCCGAACCTTCTGCGATCAGCATGCGCCCGCCAGCCTCCAGCGCGGTGCCCGAGTCGACCCGCCAGAGCACCCGCGCGCCCGCCAGTTCGATAAGGCGGTCTGCCTCTTCGGTACCGCAGACCACCATCGGACCCCGCGCACTGAAGTCCAGGCGGCCGGGCGCCGCGCCGATGCACAGGCTCTCGGTCGTGAGGTCGCCGCAGGGCGCGTCGTCGGCCAGCAGCGCCTGCAGCTGCGCGTCGGTCAGGGCGAGCTTCACTTGCTCAGCCCGTAACCGTACGAGGCGATGACGGCCTTGGCCTTCTCGCCCTTGAGGAAGGCCAGCAGCGCTTCAGCGCCCGCCTTGCCGCGGCCCTTCTCCAGCAGCACCGCGTCCTGGCGGATGGTGGTGTACAGGTGCGCCGGAACGAGCCAAGCCGAGCCCTCGATCTTGCCGTCCTTGAGCACCTGAGACAGCGCCACGAAGCCCAGCTCGCTGCTGCCGCTGGCAACGAACTGGTAGGCCTGCGTGATGTTCTCGGCGGTCACGATCTTGGGCGCCACAGCGTCGAGCACTCCCATGGTCTTCATCAGCTCCATGCCGGCCGCTCCGTACGGTGCGAGCTTGGGGTTGGCGACGGCGATGTGTTCGAAGGCACCCTTCTTCAGCACCTCGCCGCTGCCGTCGACCAGACCGGGTTTGGCCGACCAGAGCACCAGCTTGCCAATGGCGTAGCTGAACGGCGTGCCGCTCACCCCTGCGCCTTCCTTGACCAGCTTGGCCGGCGTCTCGTCGTCGGCCGCCAGCAATACCTCGAACGGTGCGCCGTTCTTGATCTGTGCGTAGAACTGGCCGGTGGAGCCGAACGAAGCGATCACCTTGTGGCCGGTCACGGCCTCGAAGTCGGCTGCGATCATCTTCATCGGTGCCGTGAAATTGGCGGCGACCGCCACCGGTATCTCGTCGGCACGCACGGCCGTCGCCACCAGCATCAGGCCAGCGAACAGCGAAGAAACAAGGGTCTTGGGGATCATGGAAACACTCCTGGGTTGATGTGAAAGGGACCGGTTGGTGGCGAAGTTCAGTCGGTGGAGACGAGGAAGACGCTGGAGGCCTTGAAGATCGCGCTCACCGGCTGGCCCACCGCCAGGCCCAGGCGCGCCACGCTCTGGTCGGTGACGACAGCGGTCAGCACGTGGTGGCCACCCGGCAGGTCCAGCGTCACTTCGGTGTTCACCGGCCCGTGGTGGATGGCCTGCACCACGCCGCGGAACTGGTTGCGGGCCGAGACCCGCGTGCCTGCTTCGCCCACCAGCAGCACGATGGACGAGGCCTTGACGAAGGCCATCACCTCGCGGCCTTCGGCCAGGCCCAGGTTCTGCACCGACTCGTTGGTGACGATGGCGGTCAGCTCCAGCGACGGGCCGAGACGCAGCATGACCTCGCTCTCCACCGGGCCACAGCGGATCGCACCGATCGGGCCGCCGAACTGGTTGCGGGCACTGGTTTTCATGGAAAGCTTCCTCAGGACCTGCCGGAACTCGGCGACATCGGGGGCACCGGCCTGCGAGAGCCGGCCGCTCAGGCGCGCCAGCGCGGCCTGCGACTCCTGCTCCAGCGCGCGGTAGAACGCGATCAGGCGGCGGCCGAAGTCGGTCAGCTCGGTGCCGCCGCCGTGGCGGCCCCCCGTGACCCGCAGCACCAGCGGCTCGGGCGCGACGTTGTTCATGTCGTCCACCGCATCCCACGCGGCCTTGTAGGCCATCGGCACCGCCTTGGCCGCCTGCAGGATGGATCCGTGCTGGTGGATCGCTTCGAGCAGGCGGATGCGCTTGTCGCCCAGGAAGCTGCCCATGGCGGTATCGATCAGCAGCTTGCCCGTCAGGGGCGGTGTGGTGGTGTTCATACAGCGCTCCGGCGGCCTGTCAGGAGGCTGACGCAAGTTGCCCAGAAGCGCCGCTGTGGTTGAAAGCGCACAACGCCTTCGAACAGACTGCCCGCACACATCACCTCGGGCGTCCAGCCCAACATGAAAGGAAGTTCTCCATGCCCATCAGCGCACGCAATGTCTTCAAGGGTTCGGTCACGGCCATCAAGGAAGGCCCGATCCACGCCGAAGTGGTGGTCACCACCCCCGGCGGCGACAGCATCGTCGCCACGCTCACCGAGGCCAGCGTGCAATCGCTGGGCCTGAAGCTGGGCAGCACGGCCGTCGCCGTGATCAAGGCGCCCTCGGTCAGCCTGATGAGCGGTGCGCCCGAGTACCGCTTCAGCGCCCGCAACCAGCTGACCGGCACGGTCAGCGCGATCCACGCTGGCGCCATCAACAGCCAGGTCACGCTCACGCTGGCGGGCGGCTCCAGGCTGGTCGCCGTGGTCACCAACGACGCCGTGTCCGCCCTCGGCCTGAAGACCGGCGAAGCCGCGATCGCCCTGTTCAAGGCGGGTCATGTGATGGTCGGTGTGCCGGTCTGATCGCATCGCGTCTCTCCTTCAGCGGCAGCCGGTCAGCGCCGGGTGGCGCACCTGCCGCAGCACCCACTCGTAGGGATAACGCGGCGCCCGTTCGGCTGGCTGCGAGGTCATGCACAGAGACCAGGCTTCGGCCCAGGTCCAGCAGGCCTTGCGCTCGCGCTCGGACAGCGCGGAGTCGTCCAGCGAGCGCATGAAGGCAAACAGCCAGGCCTGGCGGTCGACGGCGCCGACCAGGCTGTGCTCGCGAAAGTCCGCATTCATTGCGGCATGCCCGTGCACAGCGACAGCCGGGGCACCGGCGCTGCGTATTCGACGTCGCCAATCACCTGGTGGCTGGTCAGCCAACGGTGGTCGGGCAGCCGCCAGGCGGTCACGGTCTCCACATGGACCGGGGCTTCGTAGAAGGTTTCGTCGTCGTCCGAACGCAGGGCGGTCTGCACGTGGCGGAAGGCGCAGAAGCAGACCTGGCCGTTGGCGTCGAGCCCCAGGCTGCGGTCGGCCACGATCTCGCCGTCGCGCTGGATCGAAAAGCTCACCGGCGGCACCACCAGGCCGACCAGGTCGGACGGCAGTTCTTCCATCCATGCCACCGGCGCCTTGCGCCGCTCGGGGCAGGCGTTGACTAGCAGGCTGTACAACGGTTGAGACATCACACCCTCCTGAAGGCAACGTGACAGGCTTTGTATCGATCCCTACACAACGGTCCGTTCCTGTCGCAGCGTTGTGTGCTTCACGACACAACGGGCGCTTTCAGACGGCTTCGGGAATGCTTTGCAAGACACAGGCCAGCCTGCGCCGACCGGCCCCGCGCTCAGTCGGGGGACATGACGAACAGTTGCGGCTGGCCCTGCCGGTAGACGCGCAGCCAGAGCAGCGTGGCCGGCACCAGCGAACTCACGGCAAACCACAGCGCGTCTTCGACGTCTTCGCCGGTGTCGGCCTGCAGATGCAGCGCGAGCGAGCGCCAGCCGTCCCAGTCGATCTCGGGCATCTCTTCGCGCGCGGACGGCGTGACCGAGATCGCGCTGCGCGCCAGCAGGCGCACATGCCGCAGGACCTCGGCGCGGGTCAGGCGCGAGCGGCGAAGGTCGGCTTCGTCCAGCCCTTCGGCCAGCGTCGCGACCGACAGGCCCGACTGTTCGATCAGGGCCAGCAGCGCGCTGGTCGCGATGCGGTTCACGCGGCCTCCTGCGCCACCGGCGCAGACACCAGCCGCGCGTTGAGTTCGAGCGCGAACTCGCGCCAGGCGGCGGCGAGGTCGCGCGTGATCGCGCGCAGCAGCTCGGCGTCGGGCTGGTGGTCCTGCGGGAAGCTGGACAGCGCACACGAAGTGCCGTTGTGCGCCAGCGCGTCGTCCAGCAGCGCCTTGTTCCAGCCGTCGAAAGCCTTGAGCAGCGCGGGCGTCAGCGCATGGCGGCCCTGCGCGGTGTGGCCCGGACCGCTCCAGGGCGCAAAGGCGTCGAGCAGCGCCAGCGCCTCGCTGTAGGTCTGGTCGACCGCCGCGAGCAGCGCGCGCTGGGTCAGTTGTTCATGCTGTTGCGCCGAGAGCAGGCGCACCAGCTGCTGCCGGTAGCGCCCGCCGGCGAGCGCGCGCAGCCGCTGCACGCCGGCCGTGAAGCCGGCGATGGCGGTCGCCTGGTCGCCCTGCTCGGACGGCATCGAAGCCGGCGCGAGCCATGCGTGCGCGATGCGGTCGGCCGAGGCCAGCGCGCCCTCCATGTGGCCCGCGCCGTGGGTGGCGGTCTCGGTGCCGCCGAACCAGAGCCGCCCGTCCCAGTGCCCACGGCGCAACAACGGATCGGCCTGCGGCCAGGCGGGCGGTTCGGCGCGGTCGGCTTCGCTGCAGGTCCAGCGCTCCAGCGCCCAGTCCTGCAGCGCGAGCTGGCCCGACTGTGCCTCGATGCCGTAGAGCTGCGCCAGCTGGCTTTCGATCAGCAGCGGCAGCCCGACCCGGAAGTGTTCGCGCTGCGAGGCATCCAGCGCGACGAAGCCGCCGAGCGCGCCACCGGCCGCATCGCCCGTGCAGCTCTGGTCGAACACCTCGCCCAGCACCGCCTGCGGATGCCGCACGAAGGCGTTGCCCGAATGACCCGCCTCGCGCCAGAACGGCGCGGCGAACGACACCACGGCCTTGGCCTGCGCCGCCATCCAGGTCGGCGTGTCTTTCAGCGCCTGGTCCACCGCGGTGTGCAGCGGCGGGTCAAAGGCCACACGCTCCTGCACCAGCCGCGGCGGCAGCGCCAGCACCACGCGGCGCGCGCGCAGCGACGGACCGCCCGTGCGCAGCAGCTCGACGGATGCACCATGATCGCGCAGGCCGATCAGCGCCGAGCCCGTGATCACGCTGCCTGCGGGCAGCGCCTTGAACAGGGCCTCGGTCAGCGTCGCACTGCCGCCCCCGATGCGCCGCGCGCCCGCGTGCACACCGCCGGCCTCCATGCGCCGCTCGGGCGAACGGTTCGGGTCGGTGAGCCAGAGCGCGTCGCCCGGGTCGTGCTGCGGGGTGCTCTCCAGCCCCAGCGAAGCCAGCAACGCCACCATGTGCGGCTCGGTCTCCGGCCAGAACCACGAAGGCCCCAGGTCCAGTGGCTGGCCAGTGCTTTCGCAGGTCTGCGTCAGCACCCGGCCACCGATGCGCCCGCGCGCCTCCAGCAGCAGCACGCGCTGTCCGCGCGCGACCAGCCGGTGCGCCAGCGCCAGGCCACACAGCCCCGCGCCGACGACCACCACATCCCACACCGTGGGAGGCCGCAGGACGTGCACCTCGGCCATGGTGGTCTTCAGACGAAGCTCAAGAGCTCGACGGTCACAGGCTCTTCGCCGAGAACGGCCTGGCACGCCAGGCGCGACTTCGAGCCGATGCCCACCAGCGTGTCGAGCTTTTCGTTTTCGAGCTTCTGGATGCGCGAGATGGTCTTGCGGCCTTCCTGCACAAAGATGTGGCAGGAGCCGCACTGGGCCTGGCCATCGCACTTGTGGGCGATGCTCTCGCCCGCGGCGAGCAGGGCTTTCATGATCGTGGTGCCGGCGGCAACGTCGTAGGTTTTGCCGGAGGGAAGAACGGTCAGCGTGGTCATGGTCGTGGTCGTGAAACGGTTGGACAAGGGAGGGAGAGAAAACCTTTCAGGGCGCGGCCAGCTCGGCCTGCAGCGCGTCGGTCAGCGCGGCGCCGAAGGCCGCCAGCGAGAGCGGAATGCGCGTGATGCCCTGCTCTTCGAGAAAACGCGCTTCCATGCGCGTCGGCTCCTCGGGCAGCACGGCCCAGTGCGCGTCGCTGGAGCGCTTCATGATCTGGCGCGCGAAGCTGCGGGTGAGCTGGTCGTCGAAGCGGCAGCCGAGGAACAGGAAGCCCTTGCCCTTGCGCCGCTCCTGCACCACCGCCGGGATCGGGGTCTGGATGTCGATCTCGGTCAGCACCTCGACGTAGTCGCTGTCGGACACCAGGTAGTTGCTGGCCGGGCTGCGGCCGCCGATCGGGCGGTAGAGCAACGGTGTGGCGTCGGTGGCCGGCGTGTCGGCGAGGTGGTCTTCGGCGTCGTAGTCGGCGGTCCACTGTCCGAAGTGTTCGGACTGCGACAGGCCCTGCAACTGGTGCCAGCCGCCCTGCGGACGCGCCGCCTTCATCGCGGCGAGCATGGTGTCGTCGTACCAGGTGTCGACCCACAGCGTCGCGCCGCTGGCGGCCAGCGCGCGGTGCAGCGGCGACGGCGTGGGCACTGGCGCGAAGGCCTCGTCCATGATCATCACCACCGACTTGCGGTGCTTGAAGTTCTCGATGAACTGCGCGGCCTGCGTGAGCTTGGCGCGGATCTTGTGCGGCACGCTGACCTTGGCGGTCATCACCGCCGCCAGCGCCCCCGGCGTCGCGGGAACGGCCGTGTCACCGCACAGCGAGAGCATGCCGGAGCCCAGGTAGGGAATGACGCCGCCGCTGTCGAGCTGGCGGGCGATGTCGGCAATCAGGTCGGACATGGTGGTTCTTTCAGAGGTAGATGGCGGCGCCGGCACCGACGTTGGTCGCGGTGTCCTTGAGCGTCTTGACGATGTGCCGGACCTGGTCGGTGTCCAGGCCGGTGTGCAGCGGCAACGCGAGCGCGCGGTCGCCGATGCGGTCGGTGTCGGGCAGCACGCCGCGCTGGCGCCCCACCGTCGCGCTGGCGTTCATGTAGAAGAACTGCTGGTGCAGCGGGTGGCTGTAGGCCGCGGTCTCGACGCCGCAGCTCTTCATGTCGTCGATCATCTGGGTGCGCGCGCTGGCGCCGAAACGCTTACCCAGGTGCACGACGTAGAGCATCCAGTGCACCTCGTCCACGTCTTCCGCCAGGTACGGCGGCTTGACGCCCTCGAAGCTCTGCATCTCGGCGTGGTACCAGGCCTCGACCTGCTTGCGCTGCAGCAGGCGTTCGTCGAGCTCGGCCAGTTGCACCAGGCCCAGCGCCGCCGTCAGCTCGCTCATGCCCGCCTGCAGCGGCACGCGCGAACCGATCGACACCGAAGCACGGTCGGACAGGCGGCGCTGGCGCAGGTAACGCAGCTCGATCGCCAGCGCCTCGTCGTCGGTCAGCAGCATGCCGCCCTCGCCCGTGCACAGCGCCGAGGGCATCGAGAAGTCGAACACCGACACGTCGCCGAAGGTGCCGACGCTCTGGCCCAGGTAGCGCGAGCCCAGCGACTCGGTGCTGTCTTCGATCAGCTTCAGGCCGTGCGCATCGGCCAGTGCGCGCAGCGGCTTCCAGGCGGCCGGGTGGCCGTTGGTGTTGCCGGCGAGGATGGCTTTCGTCGCCGGCGTGATCTTCAGCGCCGCCTTCTCGGGACTCAGGCAGCCGGTCCAGTAGTTGATGTCGGCGAACACCGGTGTGGCGCCCGTCAGCGTGATCGCCTGTGCGACCTGGTGCCAGGTGTGCGAGGCGCAGATCACCTCGTCGCCCGGGGCTATGCCCATCGCGCGCAGCGCGATCCAGGTGCCCAGCGTGCCGCTGCCGACCGCCACCGCGTGCTGGCGGCCGACCCAGCGCGCGAAGCCCTGCTCGAAGGATTCGAGCATCGGCCCGTCGCCCCAGCGACCCGATGCGAGCACCGCCTCGACCAGCGACAGGCCCTGGTCGCTGATTGAGGACTCACACAGCGCGATGGTCTCGATGTCCATGGCGACCCCGTTCAGTGTTGCGTGAGGATCAGCGCCGAGGCCTCGTCGGCGCTCTGCGTGACGTGCCAGCAATGGCCGTCGGTCGCGGCGAGGTAGACGTTGCGGTGGCCCAGGCGCAGCGCCGGGGTTTCGTCGCGCATGTCCATCGCGTCGACCACCATCGCGCGCACCTGCGGGTAGCGCGAGCGCCAGAGCGCGACCGCGTCGCGGATCGTCGGCGCGTAACCCACCACCTCGGTGGCGGCCTGCAGTTGTTCTCCGGACAGTCCCATGGTGTTTCTCCCTGGATGAATCAGTCTTCTTCGGTCGTGGCCAGCTTGCGGGCCTCGACCGTGATCGGCAGCGGCGTGTCGGCCGCCATCGCCGGCAGGTCCAGCTGCCAGCCGTTGGCCAGGGTCACCAGACCGCCCCACATGCCGGGGTTGACCATCGAGACGATGGGTTCCTCCAGATCCTTCTTGGGGACATAGGCGCTGAGCACGCCCTTGCTGTCTTTGCGGATCATCACTTTCATCGTCGGCTCCGGTTGGTGTGTTCGGGTCACAGAAGAGGCATTCAGGCGGCCACAGCGTCGGCCGTGGGCAGCAAAGTTCTCAGGGTCGGGAGCGCGGCGATCAGCGCGTCGACCTCGGCGGCGGTGGTGCTGCGACCCAGCGAAATCCGGATGGCGCACAGCGCCTCGTCGTCGGGCACGCCCATCGCGGTCAGCACGTGCGAGGGCGCCGTGCCCGACGACGAGCAGGCCGCGCCCGAAGAAGCGGCAAAGCCCAGACGCTCCAGCCGCTGCAGCAGCACGTCGGCCTCCCAGCGGCCCACGCGCAGGAAGCTCACGCCCGGCAGGCGCGGCACACCCGCGCACCAGATGCGCACGTCCGGCAGTTCGGCCATCAGTGCGCCTTCGAGCCGGTCGCGCAGAGCGGCCTGGCGCGCGGCTTCGGCGGCCAGCTCCACCTCGCTGCCCAGGGCCGCGAGCGCGGCCGCCAGACCCGCGATCGCGGGCAGGTTCTCGGTGCCGCCGCGCCGGCCGCGCTCCTGCGCGCCGGGCACGGTGGGCCGGATCGCCACGCCCTGTCGCAGCAGCAGCGCGCCCACGCCCTTGGGGCCGTGGAACTTGTGCGCCGAAAAACTCACCGCGTCGGCACCGAAGTCCGCGAAGCGGAACGGCATCTTGCCGACCCACTGCGTCGCGTCCACATGCAGCCGTGCGCCGGCTGCCGCCGCCAGCGCCGCAACACCGGCCACCGGCATCAGCGCGCCGGTCTCGTTGTTCGCCGCCATCAGCGACACCAGCGCCACATCGGCACCGATCAGGCGGGTCGCTGCATCGAGGTCCAGCGCACCGTCGGCCCGCACCGGGAGGAAGTCCACCGGTACACCCGCCTCCATCAGCTCCCGCGCCAGCTTCAGATGCCCCGCATGTTCGACCGCGCTGAACACCACGCGCCGCCGGCCTTCCGGCGCCGCCGCCAGCAGGCCACGCACCGCGAGGTGGTTGGCCTCGGTCGCGCCGCTGCTGAACACCACTTCCGCGGGCTTGCAGCCCAGCGACTGCGCCACCACCGAACGCGCTCCGGCCAGCACCCGGCCGGCCGCCTGGCCCGGACCGTGTTTTGACGACGCGTTGGCCCAGCTGCCCGCCATCACCGCCGCCATGGCGTCGATCACCGCCTGCGAGGGTGGCGTGGTGGCGTGGTGGTCGAGGTAGATCATGGCCAGAACCTCCGTTCGGCGTCGACGCAGACCGTGTCCAGCGCCTCGCCCAGCGACAGGCCTTCGGCATACATCTGCCAGGCGCCGGCCCCGTGCTCGCGCACCTGCAGCGACCAGCGGCCGTCGGCCGCGGGCGTGAGCAGCGCGATGTCGATCACGCCGCCGTCGGGGTCGACATTGCGCGAGCAGCACGGCGCCTCAATGCGAAAGCTCTCGCCCTCGTGCAGCACACGTGGCTGCACATAGCGGTAGCGCACCCGGTCCCGCAGCGCCCGCTCGATGAAGGGCAGCATGAAGCCCACCACCTGCGCGACAGAAGCGCCCCCATCGAGGGCAGCCGTGGAACTGGCTTCGCCAGGCCACTGGCTGCGCCCCCCCGGGGGGGAGACGCGAAGCGGCGCAGGGGGGAGTCTCATGCCGGCACCCAGCCCACAGGAACCGGCGCCAACTCGATCTCCAGACAACCCACGACGCAGCCGCCGAAGTCGACCAGGTAGACCGGCTCGTTGACCTCGGTCGCGTGGCCGATGTTGACGATCTCGCCCACGTCGCCGCGCGCCGCGAGCAACGCCTCGGGCTCGCGCTCGGGGTGGCTGCCGTCGTTGACCAGGTCGTCCAGCGCCACCACGCGCTGGCCCCAGGCGTAGACCGGCGCACGCGGCTCGGCGAAGTCGCTCACATTCATGGCGGGTGTGTTCATGGCGTCGCTCCTGGGGTGGGTTTTCCGGAACCGAGGTCGGCCAGCGCCGTGGCCTTCACGCCCAGCTGCTCCAGCACCTCGTCGGGCAGGTTGTCGAGCGTGCACAGCTCCTTGGCGCGCATGCCGACACGGTGGCCGGTGTCGATGAAGTCGACCGCGTAGATGTAGAACTGCTGCAGGAAGGTGTTGATGCTCACGACGTAGCCGACGTCGCCCTTGTTCACCAGCACCTCGCCGATGTCCTTGCCGTTGTAGGTGCCGTCGTTGCGGATCACCGAGCGGGCAATGACCCGTTCGCCGAACGAGAAACGGGGCGGCTCGGCGACTTCGATCACGTCGTCGTCGCGCACGATGTCAGCCATGGGTCACCTCCTTGAGCGTCGGCGGTGCCAGGCGCGAACGCGCCATCTGCTGCACCTCCGAATCCGGGTCGTCCTGCAGGCGCTCCAGCACGCTCCGTTCGGCGCGCTGCGCCACTTCCCAGCGCACGCGCCAGTCGCTGTCGTCGGCCAGTCGGTCCAGCAGCGGCGCCGGCAGGCCTTCGGCCACCACGCGGCGCACCTCGGGCTCGGGGTCGTGGATCATCTGCAGCAATGCCGGCATCGGCATGCGACGCGCGACGATCTGGCGCACGGTGCGCTCCGGGTCGCGCGCCAGGGTCGGCAGCAGCGCCACCGGCAGGCGCTGCGCCACGATCTCGCGCACGCCGTAGTCGCCGTCGGTGCGCATCGCGGCCAGCCGGTCGGGCGTGATGCGCTGTGCCACGCGCAGGCGCACCTCGCGGTGCGGGTCGTGGATCAGCCGCTCCAGCTGCACCGGAGAGAGCCGCAGCGCGACCTGCATGCGCACCGTCTCGTCGGGGTCGGTCATCAGGCCACCGAGGCGGAACACGCTGGCGTGGCGCGCGGCGATGGCGCGCACCTCGAAATACGGGTGTTCGATCTGCTGGTCGGCCAGCTCCGGATGCCAGCGGAAGAAGCGGTCGATGCGGCGCGCGTAGGCGTCCTGCATGCAGGCGTGGCCCGGCTCGCAACCGCGACCGCCGTCGCGCGCCCGCAGGTCCACATAGGCGCAACCCTCGCAGTCGATCGGCCCGCCGTCCCAGCGTTGCGGCGCAATGTCGCCTTCGGGCGCGCGCACGGCCAGCCGCGGCGGCGTTTGAAGCGCGGTGGTGACGGCGTTCATGCCCGCTTCTCCCGCGGCGCCCAGCCGCGCACGGGGTAGTCCACCGGGCCGTCGACCATCGCGGCCGGGCCGCCCGCTTCGTGCCGCGCGAGCACGTGCGAGAGCAGGCCGCCGCCCAGGTGGTCTTTCGGGTCGAGGCGGCGCAGCTCGCCGAGCATCAGCCGCGCCTCATCAAGATCGCCCAGGCGCAGGTTGAGGTAGGCCAGGCCCTTGAGCGTGAACAGGTAGAAACGCACCGCGGCGTCGCCGCGCGTGGTCTCTTCCGAGGGCACCGCGTCGCCGAAGTCCGGGCCGAGCGCGGCGCGCGCAATCGCCAGCGCGTCTTCGCCCGCCGCCCTCGCCTTCTCCAGCGCGTGGCCGTAGAAGTGGAAGCGGTAGATCGCGATCAGCGGCACCGGGTGTTTCGGCGCCAACGCGCGGGCGCGTTCGAGCAGCGGCAGCGCCTTCTCCGGCTGGTCGCGCAGCGCACCCGCCTGCGCGATCAGCGCCTCGACCGCGGGGTCGAGGTGGCCGCCGATGACCGTGGCGGCGAAGGCCGCCGCAGCGGCTTCGAAGTCCCGGTCGGTGGCGGCGTTCACGGCGGCTCCGATGACCCGGTGGACGTCAGGAAGCCAGCGTGACCGGACGGCCACCGCGGCCGATCGAGCCGATCTCGATCTTGGCCACGCCGGGAGGCGCAGCGCTCTCGGCGCTGCTGCAGCCGCAGGCCGCCTGGTTCGGGTTGATGATGCTCAGGCCCGACGAGGTCGGCGTCTCGGTGAAGTCGATCGTCACGCCGTCCAACAGCATGCGGCTCTCGGCCGGCAGGAAGAACTTCAGGCCCGAGACGACGAACTCCTGCTCGCCATCCTTCGGAGCCGCCTCGGCGCTGAACTCCGAGCTGTAGCCCGAGCAGCCGCCGGGCGAGACCAGCAGCCGGAAGCCGGCCGACGGAATGCCCGAGAAGCGCACGATGCGGCCGATGAACTTCTCGGCAGCCGGGGTCAGGGTAAAGGACGTGGACATGGGTTCACTTTCAAAGAAGAGGCGCTGCGCCCGCAAGGTCCAGGGCAACCGCGGAACCGGCTCCGCCGGGCCGCTGGTTGCGCCCCCTTGAGGGGGTGACGCACCGCAGGTGCGGCGCGGGGGTGGGTCAAACCTTGACGATGCAGCCGTCGACCGGGCAGACGGCGACGCACTGCGCCTCGTCGAAGTGGCCTTCGCACTCGGTGCACTTGGCCGGGTCGATGATGTAGGTGCCGCCCTTTTCGCGGATGGCGACGTTGGGGCACTCGGGCTCGCAGGCGGAACAGCCGGTGCAGGTGGAGGCGATGATCTTGTAGGCCATGGTGGTTCTCCTTCAGGGAATCAGGGGACGTGGGGAAACTCGAGTTCGTGTTCGGTGGCAGCCTGGCTCAGGCCGCTGCAGCGAGGCCGGTAAAGGCGCCCTGGCGGATCTGCGCATCGCCGCGGTCCTGGTGCGTGATCTCGCCGGCCGCGATGCGCGAGCGGTAGTCGTTGAACCAGTCGAGCGCGGCCTTCTCGATGAACTCGCCGCTGAACTGGTCGACCGGCTCGATGCCGGCGGCGCTCAGCTCGTCGCGCGGGCAGGCGCCGATCTTGGCCACCAGCACCGCGTGGCAGTCGTTGATCGCCTTGACCACGCTGGGCAGCTGCTCGTCGTCGCCGTGGCCGCCCTGGCAATACAGGTCGACGCGGCGGTGGCCGACGAACAGGGCCTCGGCGGCGCTGACTTCAAAGATCTGGAACTCGGTGACGTGGCCGAAGTGCTCGTTGACGCGTCCGCCGCCCTTGGTGGCGACCGCGACCAGCACCTTCATGTCCTGGTCGACGTCGATCGCGGCGCTGGCGGCCAGCGCGTCCTGCTTGGCGGCGTGCTGCGCCTGGCGTTCGGCCTCGACCTTGTCCTGGTAGGTGCGGCGCTTGTCGAGGTCGTACACGACCTCCATCTCTTCGATCTTGTCGAGCGTGAACTCTTCCGAGCGGTCTTCGCCCAGCAGGCCCACCGCGTCGGCGCGGCACTGCCGGCAGTGGCGCATCAGATTGGCGCCGCCCATGCACGCGTCCTGCACGGCCTTGAGTTCCTGCGCCGACGGGCCACGCTGGCCGGTCAGGCCGAACACCGTGCCGTGCTCCGCCTCGCTGATGAGCGGCATGATGTTGTGCAGGAAGGCGCCTCGCTTCTTCACCTCGCGGTTCACCTCGATCAGGTGCTCGTCGTTGATGCCGGGGATCAGCACCGAGTTGATCTTGGTGAGCACGCCACGCGCCGTCAGCATCTCCAGGCCGAGCATCTGGCGCTCGTGCAGGATCTTGGCGGCCTCGTAGCCGGTCACGCGCTTGTGGTCCCAGAAGATCCAGGGGTAGATCTTCTCGCCCACGGCCGGGTCCACCATGTTGATGGTGATGGTCACGTGGTCCACGTTGTATTGGCAGATCTCGTCCACGTGGTCGGGCAGCGCCAGGCCGTTGGTCGAGATGCAGAGCTTGATGTCGGGCGCCTGCTCCTGGAGCATGCGGAAGGTGTCGAAGGTCTTCTTGGGGTTGGCCAGCGAATCGCCCGGGCCGGCCACGCCGAGCACCGTCATCTGCGGAATCTCGCTCGCCACCGCGACCACCTTCTTGACCGCCTGCTCGGGCGTGAGCTTCTGGCTCACGACGCCGGGGCGGCTTTCGTTCGAACAGTCGTACTTGCGGTTGCAGTAGTTGCACTGGATGTTGCAGGCCGGCGCCACAGCCACGTGCATGCGGGCGTAGTGGTGGTGGGCCTCTTCGGAATAGCAGGGGTGGTTCTTGACCTTGTCCCAGATCTCCGAAGGCATGTCGTCGGGACCGCCCGACGAGCCACAACTGGCCTTGCCCTCGCCACCGGTGGTGCCACAGCCGCCACCGGCCTCGGGCACATCGAGCTTGGCGCCCAGCGGCTTGATCGAGCCGATGGACAGGTACGTCTTGGCGGGCATGGAACCCGCAGCGGTGCTTGTCGACATGAAGACCCTTCCTGCGACCAACCACGGCCGCTCGGAAGGGCTTCAGCGAAATCCGTGCCACGGGAAAAACCGTTTCAGATCAACGGTTTGGTGGTTTTGTCGGTTGTAGGAAAGGGGACAGGCGGGGGGTTGCGGTGGCGGCCTGCGTCGGGGTTGCGACAAAGGCGCTGACGGGAAGCCCCCGGGGCGGCGTCAGGTTCCGAGCTGAAGCACAAACGGCCCGATGCAAGTGTCCAAGTCTTCCTTCTCGCACAACAGGAACATCTTTCCCGACCGGTGAATGGCGATGTAGTTTGTTGCGACGTGGCCGACTTCCATGATCGAGCCCATGCAGTCCGGCTTTTGGTTGTCCTTGACGATCTTGTCGACCCACTTGTAGAACCCCTTTGGACTTGGATTCAACGAGATCTCGAACTCAGACTCCGCCTTCTGCTCACCACTCACCACATGGGATGTTCCGTCTGCTCGAACGTCGTAGAGCTCGAAGCACTGGGTCCCTGGCACATCGAGCTTCCAAGTACCAATCAGTGGATGAGAACCAGGCAACGGAGTTCTGGTGACCTCCTGCGCAAACCCGGACATCGTGGCAAAGGTCAGCGAGAGTGCGCAAAGCGCTGGACGATACGACTTCACTTTGATTCCTCCGAGTGCGCGACGGCCCGTCGCGCGGATTGTGTTTATGACACCTACCGCTTGAGGTCGGCCGACAAAGGGGTTATGCGCCACGGATGCGGGTGGCCGCCAACATTTCGAGAGTCGCCAACGGCCCAGGAAGAAAGGATTGATCGAGGGCGAGCAGAAACTGAAGCCTGTTTTCGTAACGCGCTTGGGACCATGCCTCTCCTTCCAGTTTGATATGTCCACCTGCTGTTGCGGCAAGCTCTAGAACAAGCTGCTCGTCGAGGGGTTTCAATACTGCAAGACCATTCAGTGTGTCGTACAAGGACCGAAGCTGCTTTGCGAACGACTCCAGATCGGCAGCGTCGAAGAAACATGCAATCGAGCCCTGGAAGCAGTTGACAGAAATCTCAACTTTGGCTTGAGCCCAGCCTTGACTTAGATATGAGTTCGGTAACTCAATTTTTACGTACTCAGACTCGGAGCCGAAGTGAACCGTGTTCATTGCCACCTAACTTTGGAGGCTACCGGCAAGCGACTTGAGACGCGAAGCGGCAACCTGCCGTTGCTTGGATGTGTAGGCAGAAGCGTCAAGCGTCATGTTCTGCATAGCAAATAACTCTCTCCACAAATGCAGGAAAGTCCGGCAGCTGTATCGGCCGGCCAGCCCGCCACTCAGCCAGCATGTCTAGAACTATCGACGCCTCCAAGAAATACTCCATTCCAGGAGCGCGTTCGGCGGCGACTTCTCGCAATGGTCGGGAAAGTTCGGCCTCAGAAAGCAAAAGCTCAACTGCAGCCGACCCTGAGCGAAACTGACCGTTTACACGCTCGGCGAAAATCAAGGCTTCAGCCGGGCAATCAATCAACCCAGCGATAACTTCCCGCAGTTGCATGACAATTTACGTTCGAGGAGAACCGCAAAATGCAGCTTGCTGCACTTTGTCGGTTTGACCTAGGGGTTAGGCACGCGGTTGGATGACATAGGTCGCCCCCTTGGCATTTTGCTTTGCAAGAACCTGGTATCGCGCTGGGTCCACTCGGCCAGCTAGTAGCGCAGGCATTGCTTCCATAGGCTGACCAGAAAGCTCGCACGGGAACTGAGAGCCATTCGGGTTTGGTGTGTGCACATAGACCGCGTTGCTGGCCGACTCAGAGGTGTGAACCGTGGCGAAAAGTTGGTACTGCATGCCGGATTTTTTTAGTTCAAGTCTTGCCTTAGTCAGTGTGCGCAGGAGTATGGAGAGATGCCTGCGTCTATGGCGCCAACTGAGATCACCAAACCCTCCCAATCCACGTGTTGGTGCCAGAGATCAAACCACTTGCGCTTTTGGATGTCGACCTTAAAGCCACGGAGTTTCTTCTTGAGTCCTTAGTAGTAGTGCTCGTCTGGAGACCTCTTGGTTGAGCGATCGCGCAGCATGAATCAGCGAACCCCACTCTGATTCAAACCCGAAAAACAGCGGATAGCACCTTTTGCAGTCGTCAAACAACGTCGCATGAAACCTCCAAAAAACTCTTTTAGATCAATCATGTAGCGCATTCATAGGCGCCCATACTGAACCGCCCCGGGAATCGTGGAGGCTGGTTGGTTTAAGTCAGGCCGTTGTTGCGGCCTGATTGGCGAGTTGCCGCCAGTAGTTTGCCTCAGCCTCGGCCGGCGGGATGTAGCCGATGGGTTC